>JBIILT010000053.1:0-7974 GCA_044338355.1 Aquirufa sp. | reverse complement strand
GAAGCAATTGCCTAAACCCAGCGCTGGAGATGTCTATGGTGTAAGGCAGGCAGTTAAGCCGTTTCCGAAACCTCTTTTCCCATTTGAGAAGGATTGGGGAGATTATTTCGCTCAAAAAGGCATAGGTGGATCTGCCTTTGTTTCGTTCGATCGAATTCGACTATTGAAAATGGGAGCGGAGGAATCGACTTTTTTCGAAAAGTCTCAGATTCATTTTGTTCATCTACTTGAGCGTGCCTTCGAACCAGGTCGGGATCGAGATGTGGCCGAGGCTATGTTGCTGGGAGTGAAGACAAAGATTGATTTCGAAACCTTATCTGCCTATTCAGCATTAGGAGCCATTCATATTTTATCCGTATCGGGCCTTCATGTGGGACTTTTGTATATGGGTCTTTCGTTGATTTTAGGCTTTTTGCTGAAGCTTCGGCCAGCTGGGCCCTTTGTGTTTTTTGGATTGATGATGGCCTTGTTATGGTGCTACGCAGGAATCAGTGGTTTTTCTTTGCCGGTCATGCGGTCGGCTTGGATGTTTTCGGTGATATTATATGCCAAAACTTTTCTTCGAAGGCAAGAGAGCTTAAATACCTTGGCTTTTAGTGCTTTTGTGCTCTTGTTTTTACATCCGGCCTCCTTGTTTGCTCCTGGTTTTCAGCTGTCCTATTTAGCAGTTTGGGGATTAATCGTGTTTCAGCAGCGTTGGGCGAAGCTTTTGACATTTCGAGGCTGGTTTAAGTGGCCCTTGACTCAAATCTGGGAGTTGACTTGTGTCGCTCTAGCTGCACAGGTTTTTACCTGGCCTTTGATTGTCTATTATTTTCATCAATTGCCTCACCCGCTTTCGTTTTTTCTGTTGAATCCCTTTTTGATTTTATTTTCTTCTATCGCCTTGTTTCTAGGTTTTTTACTGCTGGCGATAGGCACTTTTTTGCCCGATTGGGCCTTTCAGCCTTTGGGCTATCTTTTGAATACCAGTTTCAAATTGTTGCATGGGTTGATGTTTAACTGGGTGGAGCGAGTCACTTCGGTTATGCCTTTTTTGCAAATTACGCCGCTTGAAATGGGGCTCTATTTTATGGCTATAGGCATCTTATTTTGGGCGCCGCGTTGCTGGAAAGGGTGTGCGATTTTTGCACTATTTTTTTGGCAAACACCAATATCGAAACCCTGTGCTTATCTCACTACTTTCAAAGGAGATCCAGTTTGGATTCAGAATGGCGGCAATAAGTCAATTGCTACTTTGTCACCTGGTATCGAACCTGTCTGGATTCAATCGCATCTAAGTCCGATGTGGGCGAATGTAGGTGTGAAAGATACATTAATCCGAAGGTGGCCGTTAAAAGGTAATCTGCAATGGAATTACCGAGGTCAAGCCTACGCATATGTGCGGGAACCTACGGAGGCTAGGGGACAACAGCACCTGATTTTAGGAAAGGAATTGAATTACCGAAACCCGGTATGGTTGAAAAACTGGAGGGATGCAACTTGGTATTTCTTGAAGAAACCCTCTGCTTATTGGATGAGGATTTTGAAGCCGTATCTGCCGCGGCGCTATTACTTCTTAGATGAGCGGCCTGCTATCCAATTATAAAAAAAGGCTGCCGGTGAGGGCAGCCTTTCGGAAATTAGCTTGGCTTCTTTTCGTTACGCTTACGCTCACTTGGGTCTAACCAAATTTTACGCATACGTAATGATTTAGGAGTGATTTCTAAGTATTCATCCTTTTGGATAAACTCCATACACTCTTCTAATGAGAAGTTTAATTTAGGAGCAATTTTTGCATTTGTGTCTGTACCAGACGCACGCATATTCGTTAATTGCTTAGATGCCTGAAGGTTCACTTCGATGTCATTTTGGCGATTATGCTCACCTACTACCATTCCAGTGTATATTTCTTCACCTGGATCGATGAAGAACACCCCTCTATCTTGTAATTTATCAATCGCATAAGGAATAGCAGGACCCGTGTTCATCGAGATCAATGATCCGTTGATACGGCCTGGAATCGCTCCTTTAAATGCTTCGTATTGAATAAAACGGTGGGCCATGATCGCCTCTCCGAAGGTAGCCGTTAACACTTTCGAACGTAAACCAATCAAACCACGGGATGGAATGTTGAATTCTAAGTGTTGCAAGTCGCCTTTAGGTTCCATGATTAATAACTCGCCTTTTCCTTGAGTCGCTAATTCAATTACTTTACCAGCTACTTCTGCAGGAACGTCTACTACTAATGATTCGATAGGCTCTAGGCGCTCTCCATTCTCTCCTTCTTTGAAGATAACCTGAGGCTGACCTACTTGCAGCTCATAACCTTCCCGACGCATCGTTTCGATTAATACGGATAAGTGAAGAATACCACGACCAAACACTAAGAACTTATCTTCGCTATCTGTTGTAAGTACTTTTAAGGCTAAGTTTTTCTCTGTCTCTTTGAACAAACGATCACGTAAGTGACGAGATGTCACTAATTTACCCTCCTTACCAAAGAAAGGGGAGTTGTTAATCGTAAACAACATGTTCATCGTAGGCTCATCGATAGCGATGCGCTCTAAAGCCTCTGGATTCTCCGCATCAGCGACTGTGTCACCAATTTCGAAATCCTCAATACCTGTAATGGCACAAATCTCACCACACTCTACTTTTTCTACTTTTACTTTTCCTAGACCTTCAAAAACTTGAAGTTCTTTGATACGCATTTTCTTCGTTGAACCATCGGCTTTACATAAAGCAATTTGCATGCCTTCTGTTAATGTTCCGCGCTCTAAACGGCCGATCGCGATACGACCTACGAAAGAAGAATAGTCTAATGACGTAATCTGCATTTGTGGTGTACCTTCTTGCACTTTAGAAGCTGGAATGTGCTCGATGATCGCATCTAACAATGGAATGATATTATCTGTTGGTTGTTTCCAATCCGTACTCATCCAACCTTGCTTAGACGAACCGTAGATACAAGGGAAGTCTAATTGATCTTCAGACGCCTCTAGGTTAAACATCAAATCGAATACGCTTTCGTGTACTTCGTCCGGACGGCAGTTTTCTTTATCTACTTTATTTACAATCACAATCGGCTTTAAACCTAAGGCAATTGCCTTAGATAAAACGAAACGCGTTTGAGGCATAGGGCCTTCGAAAGCATCCACTAACAAAATCACACCATCTGCCATACGTAGAACGCGTTCTACCTCACCGCCAAAGTCGGCGTGACCAGGTGTATCGATAATATTAATTTTTACCCCGTTATAACGAACAGATACGTTTTTAGACGTAATTGTAATCCCTCTTTCTCTCTCTAAGTCGTTATTGTCAAGGATCAAATCTCCGAATTCTTGATTTTCTCTAAAAATCTTAGAGGCATGAATGATTTTGTCAACTAGGGTCGTTTTACCGTGGTCAACGTGGGCAATAATGGCAATGTTGCGAATGCTTAGCATAAAAATGTATTCGTTGAATGAAACGAAGTTCCTTTAATTGGGAAATTCAAGGTGCAAAGGTAGGGATTATTTCTTTGAAAAGTACTATTAACACTTTAAGAAACAAGTGCTTTCGGATTATTTTTTGTTGGACGCGCGACAGTGTTCGCTTGGATTTTTGCTAAAATGCCTGCTGCATCGATTCCGCATAGGGCATACAATTCTTTTTGCTCACCGTGTTCGATGATTTCGTCTGGAATACCAAGGCGAATAAGTTGTGAAGTATAGTTGTGATCCACCATAAATTCCGCAATCGCTGATCCAAATCCACCTTGAATCGCTGCGTCTTCTACGGTAATGACTTTCTTAAATTCTTTAAAAATGCGGTGTAATAATACTTCGTCTAAAGGTTTTACGAAACGCATATCAAACAAGGCAGGTTTTAGTCCTTGAGCACGGGCAGCTTCACATGCGGCGATCGCTTCATTGCCAATATGGCCTATGGACAAGATGGCGATTTCTTCCCCCTCCAGTACTTGTACGCCTTTTCCTATTTGGATCTCTTCTAAATCTGTTCGCCAAGCTGGCATCACACCTTCACCACGTGGATAGCGAATCGTCATCGCCTTTTCGTGGTTTTTGAAAGAGTCTAAAGATGCGGTGTACATGATATTACGCAATTCTTGCTCGTTTCTAGGAGCTGCTACAATCATATTGGGCACGCAACGCATGAAGGCTAAATCCAATAATCCGTGGTGCGTAGGGCCATCAGCTCCAGCCAGACCAGCACGATCCAGACAGAAGATAACGGGTAATTTCTGTAAACAGACATCGTGGACTACCTGATCATACCCACGTTGCATGAAGGAACTATAGATGTTGCAAAAGACGGTTAAGCCTTGTGTAGCGAGTCCAGCAGAGAAAGTCACCGCATGTTGTTCTGCGATTCCTACGTCAAAAGCGCGATCAGGCATCGCCCGCATCATAATATTCATCGAAGATCCCGAAGGCATCGCAGGTGTGATACCCATGATTTTCGGATTCTTCTCTGCTAGTTCTAATAAAGTATGGCCAAAAACCTCCTGGTACTTCGGTGGTTGTGGATCATCAAAGGTTTTCTTGTGAATTTCCCCTGTGAGTTTATCGAACTTGCCGGGTGCATGCCATAAAGTTTGGTCTTTTTCAGCCAGCGAATAACCCTTGCCTTTCGTCGTAATGCAATGCAAGATCTTAGGGCCTGGAATATCTTTTAGGTCGTTTAAGACCGTCGTTAAATTATCGATATCATGGCCATCGATTGGTCCAAAATACCTCAAATTCAGTGATTCAAACAGATTACTTTGGTTCAATAAGGTGGCTTTTAGTCCATTCTCGATCTTGGATACGATCTCTTGCGCCGTTTTTCCGAAGGTAGACATCTTGCCTAACAGATTCCAAACGTCATCTTTTACCTTGTTGTAAGTATGCGACGTGGTTATGTCTGTTAAATATTCTTTCAAGGCCCCCACATTCGGGTCGATCGCCATGCAATTATCGTTCAAGATAATCAACATGTTGTTCGGGATGTCGCCAGCATGGTTCATGGCTTCGAAAGCCATACCAGCCGTCATAGATCCATCCCCAATTACGGCGATATGTTGTCTGTGTGTTTCTTTTTTATATCCTGAAGCCACAGCCATTCCCAGCGCTGCTGAGATGGAAGTGGAGGAGTGTCCTACCCCAAAGGTATCGTATTCACTTTCTGAGCGTTTCGGGAAACCTGAAATTCCTCCGATTAATCGGTTTGTATGGAAGTTTTCACGACGACCTGTTAGAATTTTGTGTCCGTAGGCCTGATGTCCTACGTCCCAAACCAATTGATCATTGGGGGTATTAAACACGTAATGCAAGGCGACAGTTAACTCGGTTACACCGAGAGAGGCGCCAAAGTGGCCTCCATTTACAGAAACGTTATCAATAATAAATTGACGCAATTCTTCACAAACTTGAGGTAAGTCTGATTTCGGCAACTTACGTAAATCTTCCGGAGTGGAAATTTTACTAAGTAATGGACCGGCTTCAAATTGCATAGATTTATGTAATGATAGTGAAAGATTAACCTTACAAAGGTAAAAATGTTTTTAAGCCTTAGTCATTTTTTTGACTCGCTTTGAATAATCTTTTTTGCTCGTAGTCCGTCAAACTGTCGTATCCGGATTGCGATATTTTGTCCAAAATAGAGTTTAGCTCTTCCTCCGGTACGGTTTCAAGTTCTTTTCGAGGTTGTAATTTTTGATTAACAGCTGTAGCAAATTCTTTTATTTTAATTTCAAAAATAGCTTGAGGACGGGATACGGCTAAAAAGTTTTTGGCAAATATGAAACCAAGAATGGCTCCCCCTAAATGCGCAATATTTCCACCGGCGTTTGAGCCGGTCGTCTCAATAAAGGACCATAGAATATAAAATGCAGAGATGTATTTAATTCGAACCGGTCCTAATAAAAGCAAATGCACCTGGTAGTTAGGTCGAATCGTCGCAGCAGCGACCACCACTGCAAAAACACCGGCTGAAGCTCCATTTAGGAAATTAGGGCCTTTGGCAATGAAAAAACTCACTGTGTTCATCGCTAAAAGAAAGGCTACTGCACCCGCTAATCCGCCATAAAAAAAGAGCTGGACGAGTCGTTTATTTCCTATAAAATCCTGAATAATGATACCAAACCAATAGAGGAACATCATATTGAAAATGAGGTGGAATACCTCAATGTGCAAGAAAAAATAGGTAATGACACTCCAAGGTCTTTGGATAAGCAAATCGAGTGCAGATGGCAGCGAAACTTGCGCAAAAAAGGCGTCAAATAATTCAGATTTTCCAGCGATCAATAAACCGACCCGAGCGATCATCAAAGCCACAAAAATAGCTCCATTGGCTATAATGATCTTCATCAAACCCTGTCCGGGCTGTTGAATAATGTTTTTTATATCGATCCAAATGCTCCTCATCTTAATAGAAACTGTCGCGTTTTTGTCTCCAAATCAACAATAAAATCACCGCGAAAAGCATCCCACCTAAATGAGCAAAATGGGCTACATTATCTCCTGCAGCTGCCGCCTTACCCGCATAGAGTTCATAAAAGGCAAATCCCATCACTAAATACTTGGCTTTAATCGGTATCGGTAGAGGGAATACAAACATCTCCGAGTTAGGAAATAAATAACCATAGGCCATCAAGATTCCAAAAACACCACCTGAAGCACCAACTACTGGGTTTTGGGTGGTATACTCACTGTAATTTTCCATTGCAGCGGTGGCATTCATGCCTCCATTCATGGCATTGCTACCCCCAAATCGATTGAAATAATCTATCATGAAATCGGAATTGGGATTCGCTAGGGCTAATTCGAGCGCCTTTCTAATGCTTGCATAATCGTGAAAATACTGAATCGCCTCATGTAATAAACCAGCTCCTACTCCACAAAAGAGGTAGAAAAACAAGAAGCGCTGTCCTCCCCAAATTTTTTCTAAAATCGATCCGAACATATACAGCCCAAACATATTCATCAACAAATGCATAAAATTCGCATGCACGAACATATAGCTGATGATTTGGAAATAATAAAAATTACTGGACTGGAAGAAATACAAGGCAAACATTTCATCTGGTATGAAGCTTGATCCTAAGAACATAGCGACATTGATGAAAATCAAATTCCGAACGGTGGGTGTTAAATTTCTGAGCATATTATTCTTCGTATCCCCAATCAATGGAGTTTTTCATGTCTTTAATCAATAAGCCAGCAGATTTAAACGCGCCGCGGATCTCGTCTACTTTATCATATTGTCTACTTTCCTTGAAACCCTTGTAAAGCTGAAGAAGTTCATCGGTCAAGCCATTCATTTCTGCAGGTATTTCTTCTTGTAGCCCTAAAACATCTTCTAAAATACTGACGTATGAACGTTGCAAATTCGAAAATGTTTCAGCCGAGATGGATTCAAAAGCTAACGAACCCGTATAAATCGAATTGATTTTTTTCAATAAGGTAAATAAGTGTGCAATCGCCACGGCCGTGTTCAAGTCGTCGTTCATGCCGTCATAGCAGCCTTGAATCGCGTCATTGATTTCTTTTTCTTGTGCCGCATCTGGGTTTGTGGAAATTCCCGCAGGATATTCCAGCTTTTTGATGATGCGCAAGCCGTTAGCGATCTTTTTGTAGCCTTTTTGAGCTGCTTTTAGGGCTTCATTCGAGAAGTCTAACGTACTGCGGTATTGTGACTGCAACATAAAGAATCGCACGGTCATGGGGCTGTAGGCTTGCTCTAATAAGGCATGACTACCTGCAAATAATTCGGATGGCAAGAAGGAGTTTCCGAGGGATTTACTCATTTTTTGGCCATTTACCGTTAACATATTGGTGTGCATCCAGTAGCGTACAGGAGCTCGGCCGTAAGCGGCTTTTGCCTGCGCAATCTCGCATTCGTGGTGCGGGAATTTCAAGTCCATTCCTCCGCCGTGGATATCAAAGGTGTCTCCTAAGTACTTGTGACTCATGCAGGTACACTCTAAATGCCAGCCTGGGAAACCCT
>JBIILT010000156.1:0-4375 GCA_044338355.1 Aquirufa sp. | reverse complement strand
CCTTTAAAAGCAACTAGAGCATAGAGCATAGAGCATAGAGCATAGAGTAGAGATTATAGAGTAGAGAATAGAGAGTAGAGAATAAGTTTTGAATCTTTCCTCTACTCTATTATCTATTATCTCCAATCTATACTCTCCTCTCTCTAATCTTAGAAAAAAAAACATGAAATACTTACTTCTTTTATTAGCCCCGTTTTTTTTCTCTTGCCAGAGCAAGGAGGAAATACTCCAGCAGCAATATTCCGTAGAGGGTATGGCCTTGTATCAAACGCATTGTGAGAATTGCCATCAGGCAGATGGATCAGGATTGCGCAATTTGTACCCCTCTATTCAGAAAACAAAATTAAGCCCGGAGGCTTTGGCCTGCTTACTGAAAAATGGAAAGAAGGGAAATGGATTTATGCCTGCTAATGCTAAAATTCAAGCATTAGACATCGCAGAATTAATTACGTATATGCGTGAAAAATGGGGTGGTAAAAAACAGATTTATCCTGCAGACAGTGTGAAACTAGCACTCAAAAACTGTCGCTAATTCGTAGGCATACCTGCGACTGCCACCACCGAATTACGTACTTGTCTTAAAGAATAAGTGGAAAAATCTTGAGCGGCATCCAGACCCACTCCATTGACTAATTCAGTTCGGGTTCTTAATTGAACCGCCTTGTCAGTAAAAATACGTTTTTCTGTAACTACCCAATTGAACTCATCCGTCTTCAAGGTTTCTTCTTTTTCAATGTTGTGAATAACAACATGACCAATAAGCTTGTACGTATTTTTTACACGATAATAATGGGCTGAATCACCTCGAACTTCGGAAGTAATCCTTCCTTTTTTATCAAAAAACCAAAGTTTTACTTCTTTAGGATACACTCGATCTTCATTGGACAAAGTCCATTGTACATCCGTCACCATTCTAATTACTTTTCTAGCGGAATCAGAATAAACCATGTCGATGCCAAATAATTCAGATTTCGGACCCGAATAGAAAGCCTTAGAATCATCAACCTTGTCGCGACAAGAAAAAAATGTGCAGGTGATCAAGAGCAAAAAGAGTAGGCTCGAATTGCGCATGAGAGCAAATTAGTTGATTTTCTGTTTTTGGAACCAAAGGTCACTAAATGTTATACCCAAAGTTATCCTTTGATATTGCTCCTCCATCCCATTTTCAGTCATCAAACCACGTCGACCCACTTGATATGCAATATTAAGGAGGGATAAATTGCGAAGCGGTAAGGCAAATCCAAAACTTACGTTTTTATCAATGGCATAATTACCATTACCTAAGAAATCATAAGGGGTTTTCTCAATGGAAGCCCCTATTCTATACGTAGTCCGTTTGAAATAATTCGAAATTGACTCATAATCAGGGGTGTATTCCCCTCCTACAGAAACTTTGTGAGAAGAAGGCAAAGAAGTAGAACGACCTAAATTATTGGAAACTTTGCTCCAATCTGTGTGCGTATAATCAATACCGAACATCCAATTTGCCAATTTTTCTACACTTACACCAAATCGCTTAGTTACCGGAATCTGCTGTACAGAAACAGCCAAATTATCTAAAGTATCTGCATTAATTATACTTAAACCAGAAATATCAAACGTCGCGAAACGCTTCACTTGATTTGCATTAACCGTTGAATTCAAATCAAGGGTAGCCCCTAAATTCAAAAATAAATCCGGCTTCAACTTATGTCTGTAGGCGAATCCTGCCTTAAATTGAAAATCAGAATAAGACGTCAAATCTTCTAATTGAACTTTATAGTATTGACCATCAGACAAATTCTGTGTGGCTACATTTCGATTCACTTGACCAAATAAATAATCCATTTGTAAGCCTACATAAAACTCTTTCCCAAGTCGAAAACCATTTGAAATCGAAACTTTATTTACCCCTCCACTTCCCTTATAAGAATAAATTAAACTATCCACACCTAATAAATTAAGACGGCGATATGATTTTGTCTCATATTCCACCGCCGAATGAGGACGAATAGCCACTGACATTGTCCAGCGTGAATTAACAGGTAAGGTCAAATTTAATGACTGAAAATTACCTCCAAAAATCTTTTGTTGTTGACGATAATCTTGTAATGTTTTGTATTCCGTATTTATTCCTACCTCTAAATTTGTGTACCGATTTCTGGCTAACAAAGCGGGGTTTACCGTATTACTGTAAATACCATTCGAGTTCGATACGCCAATTCCACCCATCATCATTTGAGTAGCATTATCGCCGCTCTGAATCTCACCCATACCTAAATAAGAATACGGGGAATTCAAGATGGTCTGCGCCCAAGCAACTGGAGACACAATTAGAAACAAAACGATTAGCAGATAACGAAGCGTTTTTATAAAGGTTGTAGGCTTATCCAAAGAAATACAAATCATAGAATTAAAATCCTCCCTTTCGGGAATAATAGTGTGCAAAGGTCGTAATTTTATTTCACAATCGACTAAGTTATTAGCTATATTTGAATTCAAAATTATTGACAGAATGATTGAAGATTTAAAAAATGGGATCTATTTAGATAATTCAGCATGGGATATGGTCCTTTTTGGAGGAATTATGTTAATCAGTTTTATATTAAGACGTTTTTTCTCTAATTCATTTTCAAAAATTGTTTACCGCTTTATCCCAGACGAATCAATCTCCATTCAAGATTGTGTTCAACTCATTCGCAAACCCTTCGAATTACTCATATTTTGGATCTTCTTGTATTTTGCAGTCCAACATTTACACGTGCCATCCGCCTGGAATATCGAGTCGATGGAAAAATTTGGCCTACTTTACCTCATTGAAAAAGCCTTCGAATCAGCGGTTATTTTCACCATTACTTGGGTAATAGTTCGCTTAATGAAGGTGGTTATTTTAGTAGCCCAAGAAAAGTGGAACGGAGCTGACCAAAAATCCAAACAACAATTCATTCCCTTCCTGAACGACCTATCGATGGTCTTTATTATCACGGCTTCTGGATTTGTTTTCCTTGGTCGCGTTTTTGAAGTGGATGTGGTGGCATTAATCACCGGTTTAGGAATTGGAGGTTTGGCCTTAGCTTTAGCTGCTCGTGAAACCCTAGAAAATTTATTTGCCTCATTCACCATCTTCTTGGATTTACCCTTTGTAGTAGGTGATAATATTCAAATAGGGTCCATCAGTGGAGATATCGAAAAAATTGGATTTAGAAGCACTCGCATCAGAGGTGCAGATGGCAATTTAATCCTAGTTCCTAATCGCCTGCTCACCTCCCAATCTCTCGAAAATATGAGTGAGCGTGATTTTAGACGAGCTAAATACACAATACTTTGTGAGTTAACTACCAAGCCTTCTCAAATTGAATCAGCCATTGCAAGCATTGAAGCTCTTATTCTAGAAGAGCCTTTGTGCAAGAAAAAGGCACCTAAAGTGATTTTTGAGGGTTTTAGTGCCTATTCTATTGATATTTCAGTGACTTATTTTGTTCAGACCAAAGACTTCGCAAAGTTCCAATCGACAAAACAGGCTGTCAATCTAGGGATACTGAAGGTGCTGGAGAAGGAGAAGATTGTGATGGCGAGAAGCTAGTCACTAGTCACTAGTCACTAGTCACTAGTCGAAAGGAATGCATAAAGAATAAAGAATAGAGCACAAAGAATAAAGATTGTATCCCCTGCGGGGATGAACTATAGAAATGTTTTCTTAGAACTTCTATTTCATACGATAATTAAAAAAGGGAACCTCGGTTCCCTTTTTTAGCAATAAAGTCTGGAGGAATTGAGTCGGAAGGAATGTAGTGATTATATTGGTGTTTAAAACTAGAAATCATTGCGCAGCACGATTTCAGTTTTAAATAACAAATTATCAACCGACGAGCTCTCTAAGATCTTCATCATGAATCATCTTCCGATCATCTGCCATCAACAAAAAGCGAGTATATATTTTATCCAATTCTGGTTTTTCAAAATCATAACCTAATAACGTTAAGCGGTGACGCAATGCGGCGCGACCTGAACGGGAGGTTAACAAAATGGCTGAGGATGAAACTCCCACATCTTCTGGGTTCATAATTTCATAGTTTTGCGCATGCTTCAAGAAGCCATCTTGATGAATGCCTGACGAGTGCGCAAAAGCATTTGCTCCTACGACTGCTTTGTTTGGCTGGACGTTCATTCCCATTAAATTAGAAACGAGCGTACTAGTTGGGTATAGATATTTTGGCTTGATGCCCGTATTGAATCCTAAATCCTTATGTACGTTTAGAATCATGGCAATTTCTTCCAAAGAAGTATTTCCAGCACGTTCTCCTATTCCATTTATCGTTACTTCGACTTGACGTGCACCAGCCTGAATTCCAGCGATAGTGTTCGCAGTGGCTAATCCTAAATCATTGTGATTATG
>JBIILT010000201.1:0-3590 GCA_044338355.1 Aquirufa sp. | reverse complement strand
GCCTGATGGATGTTATCAACATTTTCGTATAAATACTTAATGCGATCGTGCATTACATGAGGTAATAAATATCCAGTGGTATCTGGAAGGTTAACGACTGTTGCTCCAGCTTTGATGACTTCGCGTGTCAATTGGGCTAAAAAAGCCAAATCCGCTCTGCCTGCATCTTCTGCAAAAAACTCGACATCTTCTACGAAGGATTTGGCATACTTAACAGCCCAAACCCCGCGTTCGATTATTTCTTCGCGTGTTGAATTGAATTTATGCTTGATGTGAACATCAGAAGAACCGATACCCGTATGAATACGTGGCTTTCGAGCTGTTTTAAGGGCAGCGACTGCGGCGTCGATATCTTCTTTTTTGGCACGCGTTAAGGCGCAAATTGTGGGCTCTTTAACCGCATCACAAATAGCTTGAACTGAGGCAAAATCACCTGGCGATGAGATGGGAAAACCTGCTTCAATGATATCCACCCCTAGCAATTCGAGTTGTAAAGCAACTTCTACTTTTTCTTCTCGGTTTAATTGGCAGCCGGGAACTTGTTCGCCGTCACGTAAGGTGGTATCAAAAATTTGAATGCGGTTACTCATCTGATTTTAGGTGTTTTATTTCGATGTGAAATTACAAGAATTCCTAGTTGGAAACAAGGAGATGAGAGAGTATAGAGTAGAGAGTATAGATTAATAATCTTCATTTGTATTTAATTTAGATTAAAAAACTATTAATAATCTAAAAAAATACAATAAATAAGATATTTAATCTAATATACGAAACGCGGGCAGAATATAAAATTTTGTATTTTTTTTAGAGACTGCTGCTCTTTCCCCCTTTGGACAATAAAAAAAGGGTAGACACTAAAAGCATCTACCCTCTTTCAAATCCCAAAAGGGAAAATTAGTTGTTCTCCGGACGCAAGCTACGTACTGCAGCACCTGCTCTCCACATTTCTGAATCACGCATTTCTTTTAATTCAGCTTCTAATTTCACACGGTAATCCGGCTGAGAGTTCAACGTAATTGAACGCTCTGCTTCTGCTTGTGTTTTAACTGAGTTATATAATTTCTCGAATACTGGCTTCGTCGCATCGCGGAAAGGCTTCCACCAATCCAATGCACCACGTTGCGCTGTAGTAGAGCAGTTTGCATACATCCAGTCCATTCCGTTTTCAGCTACTAAAGGCATTAACGATTGCGTTAACTCCTCCACTGTTTCGTTGAATGCTTCTGATGGCGAGTGACCATTCGCGCGTAATACTTCGTATTGTGCTGCGAAAATACCTTGGATAGCTCCCATTAATGTTCCACGCTCACCTGTTAAGTCAGAGGTTACTTCTTTGTAGAAATCTGTTTCAAATAAATAGCCAGAACCTACGCCGATTGCCATCGCGATACATTTCTCCCGTGCTTTTCCTGTTGCATCTTGGTAAACAGCAAACGAAGAGTTCAAACCTTTACCTGCTACGAATAAACGACGTAATGAAGTACCTGAACCTTTAGGTGCAGCTAAGAATACGTCTACATCTGCTGGAGGAATAATTCCTGTCTTCTCTTTGTAGGTAATACCGAATCCATGAGAGAAATAAAGTGACTTACCGGCTGTTAAATATTTCTTTACTGTAGGCCATAACTCGATTTGAGCGGCATCCGAAAGTAGGTAACAGATGATGGTTCCTTTTTCTAAAGCTTCTTCGATTTCAAATAAAGTTACACCTGGAACCCAACCGTCAGCGACAGCTTTGTCATAAGTTTTACCTTTACGTTGACCTACGATTACATTCAGACCATTGTCTTTCATGTTTAACGCTTGTCCTGGACCTTGAACTCCATATCCAATCACGGCGATCGTTTGATCTGCTAATACTTGTCTAGCTTTCTCTAATGGAAACTCTTCTCTTGTTACGATGTCTTCAACAACTCCACCGAAATTAATCTTTGCCATTTTTTTGTTATTTAATTTATATTCTTTTTTCGATTATACGATTTCCCAAATGCCCTCTTCCGGCAAGAATTCCACTAAGCCTTTCTCTGTTTTACCTACGGCAACACGACCCGACTTAACGTACTCTAAAATTTCCCATTTCTTCAAATAGGTATAAAACTCTTGAATCTCTTCTTCTGATCCGTTCTTTTCCACCACCACATAATCTAGTCCAAAATGCACAATCTTTGCATTCCAATCTAAATTAATCGATTTAACATCTACTGGCGGGCCTCCCAGGGGTGTTGCGATTTTAAATAAGGCGATTTCGTTAAACACGATTTCGTCATCTAGGTAACCAAACACCGCGAGAACGTCGGTTACTTTACGGATTTGGCGAACTAATTTTTCTACGAATTCCCGGTTTTCGTGTTTAATCACGATCGTAAAACGCGATACGCCTCTACGCTCTGTCTCTGAAACCGTCAAACTCTCGATATTTACCCGACGTCGCGTGAAAATAATCGTGATGCGATTCAATAGACCGACCGTATTCGTCGTAAAAACAGAAATAGTGTAATTCGTTAACATAATTATTCCAGCCTAATACTTGTTACACAGCCACCTGCAGGTACCATGGGGAATACATTTTCCTCTTTTTCGCAAATAATTTCTAACAGATAAGGCTTATCTGAATTCAATAAAGTATCGATAGAATTACTTAAGTCTGCCCGATCGGATACCGTATGGCCTGCAATGCCAAAACCTTTAGCGATGGTGATAAAATCAGGATTCTGTAATTCAACAAACGAATAACGGTTCTGAAAGAATAATTGCTGCCACTGGCGCACCATCCCTAAGAAGTTATTATTCAAGATGATTATTTTCACTGGTAATCCACTCTGGGCGATGGTGCCTAGTTCTTGTAAGGTCATTTGGAAACCACCATCACCGATTACCGCTACTACTTCGCGTTCTGGGACTGCGACCTTTGCTCCAAAAGCGGCAGGTAGGGCAAAGCCCATCGTTCCCGCTCCACCAGATGTGACGATAGAATTGCGTTTTTTGAAACGATAATAGCGATTAGTAATCATTTGGTGCTGACCTACATCAGTCACAACGACAGCTTCGCCTTTGGTTTTAACTGACAAAAGATTAACGGCCTCACCCATCTTGATCTTATCCCCTTCATGGAATAAGTCTTTCTTCGTGATTTTTTCGTACTCTTCGTCGTCGTATTTCTTAAACTCCGCTCTCCATTCGCTGTGATCCGCTTTGTTCACTAAAGGCAAAAGAGCCCGAAGTGCTGCCTTCGCATCACCCACAACCGGAGCATCCGCTTTTACATTTTTATCTACTTCGCTTGGGTCGATTTCAATATGAACCACTTTCGCTTGTTTCGCATAGGTACTTAAATCACCCGTAATCCGGTCATCAAAACGCATTCCGATGGCGATTAACACATCGCAAGAATTCGTTAACACATTCGCACCATAATTACCGTGCATACCTGGCCAACCCACATATAACGGATGATCCGCGTCCATAGAAGACATACCTAATAAGGTGGTCGCCACTGGAATACCTGTTTTGTCTACAAATTCATTTAATTCTTTTTCCGCACCAGCAATGATTATACCGTGACCGGCTAAGATATAAGGACGTTTTGCGCC
>JBIILT010000052.1:0-8009 GCA_044338355.1 Aquirufa sp. | reverse complement strand
ATTCATTAAAAATCAAAATCGGCATAGAGAACTGTCCCATGTTCTTTACGGATGATGAGTGGCCGGGAGGAAAGAATTTGATGACTACGCCTAAGATTTGGGATGAATTATTTAGCATTATTCCATCGGCGAATTTTGGCCTAAATTACGATCCATCACATATGGTATTCCAAATGATGGATTACACCTACCCTATCTATCATTATGCGGATCGGATACACCACGTACATTTAAAAGACATAAAAGTGTATCAAGAGAAATTAAATCGCGTCGGAATTTTAGCCAATCCACTGGAATACCATTCCCCTAAAATTCCGGGACTAGGCGATATACATTGGGGGAAATTTATCTCTGCCTTGAATGATGTTCGCTACCGCGGCCCTATCGTCATCGAAGTAGAAGACAAGGCTTACGAGGGTTCAGAGGAGGATATCGATAAAGCGATCAGAAGTGCTCGAAATCACATCCAACAATTTTTACCCTAAAAAAAAGGGCTTCATTTCTGAAGCCCTTTTTTATTAAATTCTAGCTTTATTTGCCTGGTTTAGCAAAGATAACAGGATCGATGGCAGGATTAATTTCAACCGAAACCGTTTCTACTGTCATCATGCCACCCATTGGGTTAGCTGTTTCGACCGTATAAGGGAAAGCCAAACCATTGACCATTTTATAGTTTGAGAAACTCACCTCAGAATCTACTTCTTGTCCATTTGCTTGAACTTTAGCCTGTGTCTTCACTACGAAATTCGTTGCCGTAGACACATACACCTTAC
The DNA here is from genome assembly GCA_044338355.1 of Aquirufa sp. GTDB lineage: Bacteria > Bacteroidota > Bacteroidia > Cytophagales > Spirosomataceae > Aquirufa. Next base: position 7,236 of record JBIILT010000052.1, on the reverse strand, counting down.
TATCTTCTCCAGATGGTTTAGTGACTGTTAACAAATAAACATCAGCTCCATCTAATTTCTCCTTAGAAACTAATTCGATTTTATACCCGTCTTTTTTTGCATTCGTTAAAATCGAACCTAAGGTTTTCTGTGAACTTGCCATCTTTACTTGCTCAGAAGGCATATCTTCTGGCTCGCCAGTTCCACCCATCATCGCTGGGCGATTCATCCAACCTTTGTCTCCATCGATAGCGGTGATGATTTTATTTCCCATCACTTCAATTTCAGTACGGAAAGATTTACCAATCACTAAGGATGTTTTACTTTCAATGTCCATTCCTTGTACATTGAACTTGTTTTTAACTACCGCCGTCTTAACAGCAGCCCATTTGTCTAAGCCACCCATCGCAGCTTCGTGTTTCGCTAGAATTTCTTCTGTAGATTGTGCAGATGCAACAAATGCGAAAAGCATTCCTGCCACTAGGCAGATTGATTTGATTGTTGATTTCATTCTTATAAAGGGGTTTATTTTCGAAAGTTAAGAAAATTATTGAGCTTTCTTTGGAATTGATCTCATTACGATCAACCATCCCGTTAAAACGAGAATAGCAGCCATAAAGAAAGCGGCGCCCGGAAATAAAATAGGTGCTTGTTCAGAAGCAAAATAGGCAAAAAGATTGGAGGCTAATAAGGGGCCAAAAATAGTCGTAATGGACTGCAAACTCGTTAATCCTCCCTGTAATTCGCCTTGCTCATCTGGTCCAACTTGCTGTGTAATTAAACTTTGGAGAGCAGGACCGGCAATACCTCCTAATCCGAAAGGAATCATAAAGGCATACATCATCCATGATTTAGTGGCATAAGCGAACAAGAAAAAGCCAAATCCATACAACAGAAGTCCGTAAGAAATAGCGCGGATTTCACCGAGTTTTGGCAAAATGATACGGGCCAAACCTCCTTGTACAATCGCTACAATTAAACCCACAAAGGCTAAAGAATAACCCACCTGATCGGGAGTCCAACCAAAAACCTTCATCGTAAAATAGGACCAGGTACTCGGATGTACTTGTCCGGCTAATTGAAGGCAGAAAAAAGCACCTACTAAACCAGCGATTACCGGATACTTGGTTAAATTCTTCAAAGAACCGAGTGGGTTAGCGCGCTTTATATCGAAGGGTCTTCTATTCGATTTAGAGAGTGATTCGGGCAAGATAAAATAGCCGTAAATTCCATTTAAAAGGGTTAAGGCGGCAGCGGCGAAGAACGGAATTCGATCCCCATAAGAGGCCAACATCCCTCCTACCGCGGGACCAATAATAAATCCAACACCAAAAGCTGCGCCTACCACACCAAAATTCTTCGCACGATCTTCCGGTTTAGAAACATCGGCAATATAGGCTTGAGCCGTCGTAAAACTAGCTCCGGTGATACCTGACATAATACGCCCGATGAATAACCAAAGAATATTAGGCGCAAATGCTAAGACTAAATAATCAATCGTAAAGCCAAAAAGTGATGCAAGAATAACAGGACGCCGACCCACCTGATCCGATAGTCCACCTAAAATAGGGGAAAATAAGAACTGCATAATGGCATAAGAAGCCATTAACCAACCAGCATATTGAGAAGCTACAGAAATATCACCTCCTACGAAACCTTTGATTAAGTTAGGTAAAACAGGGATTATTAATCCAATACCAAGAACATCAATTAATAAGGTAATGAAGATAAATCCTATGGCAGGATCCTTTTTACTCGCCATTGTTTTTTAAATTAGGCTGCAATTTAAGAAAAAGGATACTGAATTTTAGATTTTAAAAATTCCTTGCTCGTTTCTGCACAACTTAGTGGTGTTTTACCTGTATCAGGAACAGAATCTAATTCCACGATAGCATAGCCCTTAAACTTGATTTTGTCCAAGTTTGCAAATACCTCTTCCAAATTTACTTTTCCTTGTCCTAATTCGACAAAACGGTATCTTGGCTCTGTTTGGCGGACATCCTTCATGTGCAATGAGTGCAAAACTTTGCGGTATTTCAAGACTGCTTCCGCTGGATTACCTCCGCCTTGAAAATAATGTGCGACATCTAAAAGCAATTTGATCTTAGAAGAGTCCATATGGGTTACCAATAAATCAACCTCCTCTGGTGTTTCACCAAACTGGTCCATGTGGTTATGGTAGGTGGCTTGAATGCCTATTTCCTTTGTTTTGGCACCAATTTCATTCATTACTTCTGCCAAACGAATCAAATCTTTATCCTCAGGCTTCACTCCTTTTTTACGTAAAGAATTCGTTAATTGTATGGAAGTTCCACCTAAAGCTTTCACAAATGCCGCGTGCTTTACGTGTTGAGCGATGGACGCTTCTACTTTAGCCGGATCTATCTCGACATTACCACTTGAGAACATGCATAATTGCAATCCTGATTGCTCTAATAGCGATTTTAAGGCCGCCGAATTGTCTTTGTATTTTGCGAAGGTATTCGCGCGCAATTGAATTCCCTTAAATCCTAAGCTAGCTATATCTTTTATGGCTTGTTCATCTTGTCCACTCCAGGTGATAGAAGAATAGCCTAAAAAATAGGATTTTTTCGCAGCAAATAGGGAAATAGGAAGCGCGGCTGCTACTGAAAATAAAGATGATTTTACTAGGAATTCGCGTCTAGTTGTCATAGGATAAGGTTTTATTATTAAAGCCTCACGAACAGTTTATTTACTGTTTCCTAATTTTAAAAAATCCGCTAACAAACTAAGTTTATCCGTACCGATGTAATCTACCCCGATATCCAACAAGGCTTGGTAGCCTAATAGCGAATCTGGGGTTGCCCAAAGGCGTACTTTTCGGCCATTCGCATGGACTTGATCGACATAGTTTTTGAGTTTTTCTTTCAAAGCTGCGGGGATGGGTCCTTGGCCACCCCAAAATCCAAATTTCAGCATAGATTCACTCTCTAAAATCACTTTGTTTGTCGGAAAACGTTCATCCGAACGACCATCAAAGGTAATCCACGCAGGATATTCTATGTATTGTGAAGGCTTAGGTCGATTTCCAGAGATGACAATTCGAAACCCTTTTTTGACGATAAGGTCTGCGTGAGGCTTCAGCGCGGCAACAATCAGAGACATAGTAGAATCTGCAGGGGTTTTCGAATCAATCAATAACTGATGGAAGTTCCCTTCTTTGTTTGCCTTCAAAACCGCTATAATAGGGTCAATGTACAAATTCTTTAAGGTTCTGTTTAGGGCTAAGGAAGATCGTTCATGTCCCACTAATAATTCCCCATTGACCGCATACACATCCGCTTCTACTGAGCCAAATCCTAGCTGAAACGCATCAAAATAAGGTCGAGCGTGTTCGTAATCATTGTGTGCGTGCGCTTTTAAAAGTGGATTTTGGGCCTGCACGGCAAATGTTAATAAACAAAAAATAGCGATTTTTTTCATTAGCCTTTTACATAATCCCCAGACGCGATTCGCGTTTTAGGGTCGATCTTTTTATTGTATAAATACGCGTACGTTTCTATTTCTTTACCTTTTAAGCTCACTTTTACTCGCTCACGTACAAAAATACTTTCCGATGGTTTGTCCGTATTGAATTCCTCATATTCATCTAATACGTTCAATAATTTGATCGTATTGGACAATAAATACAATTCACCTACTACTTGGTCTTTCGCATCTGATGAGGGAATAATGCCTGGATAATCAGCCACCTGGTACATTTGGCCTTGGTAGGTTGCCATACCGATGTAATCTGAATTACGCGCGATTAAGCGGTGTAAGTCATTACCACAATCACGGCGCAAAGTTCCGTAAACGAACAAATATTCTTCTACGTTAGGCTCCGGAAGTTTCGCTTCTTCTAAGGTCAAGACCAAATCATCCTGCTCTACCACCGTTCCTTCTGTTAACAATACGTTTCCAATAATTCCCTCAAATGGAGCTGAAACAATCGATTCCATCTTCATGGCTTCAATTACATAAAGTGGGGCGTTTAATTTCACCTCATCGCCTGGTTTTACCAAAATACGAGATAAACGACCTTGCAATGGGGCTCCGATATCGCCTTTTACCTTCGCTTTCGCGTGTTGTGCCCGTTCTACTTTGACATTTTTGTCCAAAATCTTGATGCGGCGCGCCTGTCCATTCAATTCAAATGTGACATTGCGAAGACCTGATTCGTCTGCTTCCGACATGTATAGGAACTTCACAATGATCGTTTTACCTGGCTCAATCGTAATCATAATCTCCTCATCCTGCTTTAGGCCATAGAAAAAGGCTGGCGTGGGAAGGGCCGATAATTCCCCGAATAAGGCCGAATTTTTGTAGAAGTCTTCGTAGACTTTCGGGTACATTTTGTACGACAAATAATCAAAGAAGCCATCTTCAGCCTCTGGGAATTTCTTTTTGAAGGACTTGAAATCTGCATCGAAGTCGATAGGCGCTAAATGGTCATTTGGACGACCATCGATCGCGTGCTCTCCTTTTAAGATGATCTCTTGCAATTGTTTAGGGAAACCTTGGTAAGGCTGACCTAAGCCACCTTTGAAGAAGTCCTTAACCGATTCAGGGAAGGATAACGTGGCGCCTTTAGCATACACATCCTCCGCCGTTAACGAATTTGCAGTCATAAAAATCGCCATATCCCCTACCACTTTCGAGGATGGGGTTACTTTGACAATATCACCAAAAAGCGTATTCGCTTCTGAATAATTATGCTTCAATTGTTCGAACTTATCCCCCACTCCGAGTGAAATCGCCTGTCCACGTAAGTTCGTGTACTGGCCACCTGGAATCTCATTATTGTACACCTCAGCGGTTCCAGCCTTCAATTCCGATTCAAACGGTGCATACATGGCGCGAACTGCTTCCCAATAATTCGAGTATTCGTTTAATAAATCTAAATTCAAATCCGAAGCTTTCGGATGACCTTGCATCATCGCTACTAGCGAGTTCAAATTAGGTTGCGAAGTCAAACCGGACATTGCCCCTAAAGCCCCATCCACGATATCTACGCCCGCTTCAATCGCCTTCAAATACGTCGCTGATTGAACAGAGGCTGTATCGTGTGTATGCAAGTGAATCGGTATGTCAACCGCTTTTTTTAATTCAGTCACTAATTTTTCGGCTTGAAAAGGACGTAAAAGGCCCGCCATATCTTTGATACATAACATGTGCGCCCCCGCATCTTCCAACTGGCGCGCCATATCGACGTAGTATTGCAGATTGTATTTATCGTTCGTAAAGACGTCACCCGTGTAGCAAATCGCTGCTTCTGCGATACCAGGAGTACGTTCGCGAACCGCTTTGATCGAAATTTTCATCGCATCAATCCAGTTCAAGGAATCGAAAATACGGAAAACGTCAACGCCGGCTTCAGATGATTTCTCCACGAATTTCTCGATCAAATTGTCTGGGTAGGCTGAATATCCAACGGCATTCGAGCCGCGGAAGAGCATTTGCAAAAGCATATTCGGCATGGCCTCGCGGAACTCCTGAAGGCGCTTCCAGGGGGATTCTTGCAAGAATCGCATCGCCACATCGAAGGTCGCGCCACCCCAAACCTCCATCGAGAACAATTGAGGAAAGGATTTCGCAAAACCGTCTGCTACGGCTAACATATCTTGGGTACGAACCCGTGTCGCTAAAAGTGATTGATGACCATCACGGAACGTCGTGTCAGTGAAATAGATTTGTTTCGCATCCCGGATGTGCTTCGCAAATTTCTCCGGACCCATTTCCGTTAATAATTGTTTGTTTCCTTTCGGATAAACCGCCATCGGATCAACGTAAGGAATAATGGCGGGGCGGAATGGAGCGGTTGGCTTAAATTTAACATCCGGATTTCCGTTCACAATTACCTCACCGAGGTAGCGAATGGCTTTTGTAGAGCGGTCGCGAGTCGGTTTGAAGTTGAATAATTCCGGGTGAGTCGCGATGAAGGGCACCGTGCAGTGACCTTCTTGGAAGACGGGGTGCGTAATGACGTTGCGAAGGAACGGGATGTTGGTTTTTACCCCACGGATTCTGAATTCAGTTAAGGCACGGTTTAAGCGTTCGGACGCACCGCGAAGCGTGCGGCCTTTAGCAGATACCTTCACTAACATAGAATCGAAATAAGGGGAAATTTTTACCCCAGGATACGACGATCCTTCGTCTAAACGAATACCGAAACCAGCCGCATTACGGTAGGCTATAATCGTTCCAAAATCGGGCTTAAATCCATTTGCTGGATCTTCCGTCGTGATACGGCATTGAATCGCAAAGCCCTTTAATGGGATATCTTCTTGGTTTTTGATAAAAATACCTGGATCGGATAACTTGTAGTTTTGGGCGATGAGAATCTGCGTACGGACAATATCAATGCCCGTCACCTCTTCTGTAATCGTATGTTCTACTTGAATTCGCGGATTTACCTCGATGAAGTAGATATTTTCGTCTTTATCGACTAAGAATTCTACCGTTCCCGCATTATAATAATTCACAGCTTTACCAATGGAAAGCGCGTAAGCATATAATTTCTGTTTTGTTTCTTCTTTAAGACCAAAAGAGGGTGCAATCTCCACCACTTTTTGGAAACGTCTCTGCACCGAACAATCGCGTTCGTACAAATGTACTAAATTCCCGTGTTGATCCCCTAGTAATTGAACTTCGATGTGTTTCGGATCATCAATGAATTTCTCGATAAATAACGTATCATCTCCAAAGGCATTTTTAGCTTCATTCCTCGCCTCTTGGTACGCTTTCTCTAATTCTTCTTCTGTTCTCACCACCCGCATTCCACGTCCACCACCACCGGCAGCTGCTTTTACCATCACAGGAAATTTAATGCGTTTCGCCTCTGATAGGGCCAAAGAATAATCTGATAAATCCCCTTTAGAATCCTCAATCATAGGCACATTGGCCTTTAAAGCAGCCACTTTCGCCGCCACTTTATCCCCTAGCGCTTTCATCGCTTCCGGAGACGGACCCACAAAAACGATTCCTTCTTCCCGGCAACGCGTCGCCAAAACTACATTCTCAGAGAGGAAACCATAACCCGGATGAATCGCCTCAATTTTTTTTGATTTACATAAGGAAATCAAACCCTCAATATCCAAGTAAGGCTTTAATGGTTCGTCGTCTTTTCCAATTTGGTAGGCTTCATCCGCCTTGTAACGGTGCAACGAATAGCGATCTTCAAAAGTATACACGGCCACGGTACGAATTCCTAATTCGGAGGCAGCACGCATAATTCGGATAGCGATCTCACCGCGG
>JBIILT010000051.1:0-8046 GCA_044338355.1 Aquirufa sp. | reverse complement strand
GAAAAGAAATGGCGGTTGATCCATTCTCCTTTGTCTGATAGCAATCCTACGTAACAGGTAATCCCAGCCGCCTCTAGCTTAGCGATACCTTTACCCGCTACGAGCGGGTTTGGATCTAAGTTGGCAACATAGACTTCTTTGATGCCAGATTCGATAAGTAAATCAGCACAAGGAGGGGTTTTGCCAAAATGGGAACATGGTTCTAAGGTCACAAAGGCTGTCGCACCTTCAACTGATTCGCTAGCGTTACTTATCGCATTAACTTCTGCATGTGGTCCACCATAGTGTTGGTGATAACCTTCGCCTATGATGCGCTCGTCTTTAACGATCACACAGCCTACTAAAGGATTAGGTGCAACACGCCCTGAGCCTAATAGGGCTAGGTCAAAGGCGCGTTGCATCCAAATTTCTTTATTCGGCATGTATTGGTTTGCGGTTACTCGATAAATAACTGTAAATCGCTGGAATGATGTACAAGGTTAAGGTTGTAGAGAATAACATGCCACCTACTACCGCTATACCCATATAAACTCTACTTTGAGAGCCTGAACCTAAAGCTAAGGCAATCGGCAAAATACCTAAGATGGTACAAAGCGAGGTCATGATAATCGGACGGAAACGAGCAACTGCCGCCTCTTGAACTGCTTTCGTCTTTTCTGAACCGGTCTCCTTCCGCTGGTTTGCGAACTCTACGATCAAGATACCATTTTTGGTTACCAAACCGATGAGGACGATGATACCGATTTGGGAGAAGATGTTCAGTGTTTGGCTGAAATCCCATAGTGTTAACAAAGCTCCTGCTACCGCTAAAGGTACCGTGAACAAAATTATAAATGGATCTATAAAACTTTCAAACTGTGCGGAAAGGATCAAATAGATTAAAAGAATGGCAAGAGCAAAGGCGAAGAGTAGGGAAGAGCTGGACTCTTTGAATTCCTTACTTTGGCCATCATAAGCTGTAGAAAACGATACGTCAAATGTCTCCTTTGCTAATTTATCCATTTCATTTAGGGCTTCACCTAAAGTCACCCCTTTCGCCATTTGTGCCGTTACGGTAGCCGCCACATAGCGGTTGTAACGGTAGAGTTGCGGTGGTGTACTTTGCTCCGTAATCTTCACTAAATTGTCTAATTGGATTAAATCCCCCCGGTTGTTTTTCACATAAAGGGATTTCAAATCGGTAACATCATTCCGCATAGGACGGTCGATCTGTCCGATAATTTGGTATTGCTTCCCATCCATGACGAAGTACCCGAAACGTCTACCAGATAAGCCTAATTGTAAGGTTGTAGCTATATCTTGGATAGATATACCTAAGTTTTGGGCTTTATCTCGATTGATCTCTAAACGTAATTCAGGCTTGGTGAATCGTAGGTTTACATCCGCTATCTCGAATTTAGAACTCTCACGAACTTTAGCCATAAACAGCGGAATATTTTTTCTTAAACTTTCGAATGTGGACGCTTGTATCACAAATGCCACAGGTAAACCACCCCCTCCTCGTTGTCCTGTGGATAGGGTAGGTTCTTGAATTAAAGTCGCACGGGCTCCCGTAAACTTCTTAAGTTTAGGTTGAATAGATTCTGCAATTTGTTGTTGTGTTCTCCTTCCCTTTGGGTCTGCTAAAATAATCCGCATGACACCTGAATTCGATGCTCCACTTCCAAAGGAGGGGGACGTGATTGAATAAATAGCATGACGCTCCTTGGCAGGAATTTCCTTCATTAAAAAATTGGCCATTTCGTCCGTATAATTCAACATATATTCGAATGATGAACCTTCTGGGGCGGTTGCACTAATGCGTAAACCTCCTCTATCTTCTAGAGGGGCTAATTCTGACGGAATGGCTTCGAATTTAAACAGGGCATAAATTATGCCAAATAAGGCAAACATGATGACCCACGCCATCCACCGAATCTTAATAAATGCTGCTAGAGAATCCTCATATCCTTTCGTTAAAGCCAAAAAGAAGGGTTCGGTCACGGTATAGAACCATGGTTTCGTATGGTTTCCTTTTAATAAACGCGAGCTTAACATCGGAGTTAAGGTCAAGGAAACAAAGGCAGAAATGATCACGGATCCCGCTACCACAATACCGAATTCACGGAACAATCGCCCCGTAATTCCTTGCAAGAAAATCACCGGTAAGAATACTGCAGCAAGGGTAACCGTTGTCGAAATTACGGCAAAATAGATCTCTTTAGACCCTTCTATTGCAGCTTCCCAAGGGCTGAGGCCCTCTTCGATTTTGGTATAAATATTTTCTAATACCACAATCGCATCATCCACCACAAGTCCAATGGAAAGTACAATGCCTAAAAGCGTCAATACGTTCACGGAGAACCCCGCTAAATACATAAAAAAGAAAACCCCTATCAAGCTGACTGGAATAGCTGTCAACGGAATAATGGTCGATCTCCAATCGCGTAGGAATAAGAAGATGATAATGGTTACCAATAAAATCGCTGTCAGGATAGTTTCCTCCACCTCTTCAATGGATTTTCGAACATATTTTGTGTTATCAAAACCCTCTTTCATCTCCACATCCGCCGGCAAAGTCAGGCGAATTTGTTCTACTTTTTTGTGGATAGCATCGACAATTTGGATTTGATTTGAACCAGGTTGTGGAATAACGGCGATGGAAATCATCGGTTTTAAATCACGCTTAAAGAAGGTCTTGTTATTTTCCGGTGAAAGTTCAGCCCTGCCTACATCCGAAAACTTTACGGAACGACCATTTTCTTCCTTGATAATCAAATTATTGAAATCCTCCTCTGTGGTCATGCGACCTTGTGTTCTCACCGTTAATTCCGTATTCGCTCCTTCGATACTACCTGATGGTAATTCGATGTTTTGTTTTGCTAAAGCATTCACGATATCAGGTGCTGTTAAACGGAAGGACGCTAGGCGTTCAGGATCAATATGCAATCGCATCGCATACTTCTGCTCGCCCCATAATTGTACCGAACTTACGCCTGGAATCGTCTGGAATTTTTCCTTGATATTTCGAGTAGCTAATTCGTTTAAGGAAAGTAAATTTCGCGTTGCGGAAAATACATTGACATTGTAAATAGGACTTGCATCTGCATCTGCCTTTGCAACGATAGGGGGGTCAACGTCCTTAGGTAACTGTCCCATTGCACGAGAAACGCGATCTCGCACGTCGTTCGCCGCATCTTCGATATTAACAGAAAGGTCAAATTCAACAGTAATACTGGAACGTCCATCGCGACTTGAGCTGGAAAGGGTACGAATACCCGCAATTCCGTTAATCGATTCCTCTAAAGGTTCCGTGATTTGGGATTCAATGATATCCGCATTCGCTCCCGTATAGGATGTTTGCACGTTTACCACCGGTGGATCCACGGATGGATATTCACGTACACCTAAGTAAGTGTAGCCGATGATACCAAATACAATGATGGTGATCGACATCACAATCGAAAGTACGGGTCTTTTTATACTAATCTCTGAGAAAGATGCCATGGTTAGATTATTTTACGACTTCTTTAATTTCAATGTCGCCATCTGGCTTCACCTGAAGGATACCATTCGTAATCAAAGTATCTCCAATAACTAAACCATCTAATATTTCAACTGTCTTGTCACCGCGAGTTCCTAATGTCACTTTCGTGGAAACAGATTTGCCATTTTTCACAATAAAAACCTTGCTTCCTTTTGCTTCAGGAATAACAGCTTCTGTCGGAATTAGGATTGCAGACCCTTTTGTTTTCAAAATCAAATTCACCTTCGCGAAGGCTCCTGGAACTAATTGATTCCCAGGATTAGGTGCTTGCGCACGGATTTGCAAGGTTCTTGTTTGTGGGTCAATCTTCGGATCGATGGCATAAACGCGACCCGTGAAGGTCTTCTCCTCGTTCTCCGTCATAAATTCGATGGTTCCCCCATTTTTTACTTGAGTCGCGTATTTCGCTGGGATGGAGAATTCAATTTTTGCGGGATTCGTGTTCGTCAGCGTCGCAATTTGTGTGCTTGGAGAAATATAACTTCCCATACTCACGTAGCGGAAACCAATCCTTCCCGCAAACGGTGCACGCAAAGTGGTTTTTAAGATTTGGGCTTTTAGGTCTTCGATGTCCGCAGAAATGGTATTGACCGAGTTCACGGATATATCATATTCACGTTGTGAGATGGCTTCTTTTTGAAGAAGGATCTTTTGGCGAGCCTCATTATCCTCAGCTAGCTTTTTATTGAAGCCAAGTTTTCGAAGTCTCGCTTGTAAATCATCGTCGTTTATGCGTAGTAAAACAGTGCCTTTAGCCACTACATCACCTTCTTTAATGTTAAGTAAAATGATACGTCCAGCGATTTCTGAACGAATTTCAACCTCTTCATTGGGTAAAATAGACCCTGTCGAGCTAATCATGTCATCTAAACGAGTCGATTTTACTACGGTCACAATCACGGCTGTTTTTCCTCCTGTACCGCCTGGGCCACCTTTTTCTTTCCCTTTTTCTTTCGTTTCAGCAGCGAAAAAAGTCTTTTTAATCTTCGGATAAAACGCCAAACCCAAGATCAAGGCAATGGTCAATACCGACAAGATAGTCTTCGTAATTTTATTCATAGTAATAGGTTTTCACACTAAGGTAATTAAATCCGAGGAAAAGCGTACCCTAACTTATAGGCTTAATTGGTTAAAGTATTTGAAATCCAGGGCATAAAGTGCTCATTTTCCACTTCGTTCATGACGAAATGGCTCTGTGCATTGCCAATATTTTTTATGCTTGCTAATTTGTGTAATATGAATTCGCGGTATTCATCCATATCTGCGACCACAATTTTAAGTAAAAAATCGCTTTGGCCAGAGACGCAATAGCATTCTGCAACTTCTTCTAGGTTCATTACATCCTTTTCGAATTGGTTCAAATATGCTGCAGCATGTTCTTTTAAAGAGATATCACAAAAAACGGTTAACGTTTTACCCAGTTTTGCAGGGTTAATCATCGCTCGGTATCCCGTTATCACACCTTCTTTTTCCATTCGTTTAATTCGCTCATGGATAGGGGTGGCGCTCATTCCAAGTCGTTGCGCCATCTCTTTATTAGAAAGAAACGCATCTTCGTGTAGAAACGAGAGGATTTTTTTATCGATATCGTCTATTTTTGCCATGCTAGTTTTTTTCTAAAAGCAGTCCAATCGAAACCATTCCAGCTAGTGTATCCACACGCATCGATTGTTCAATTTGGATTTTGTAGGCCCCTTTTTTGGGAAATTTCAAGGCTGGATATACTAGGAATTTTTTCTCATAGATATCGCCAAAGCCGGCGCCTTTCGGCTTTCCCGTTTTCGGGTCATATAAAATCGCTTCAGCTAATCCTCTTTGGAGTGTTTTGCCGCTTTCATCTAAAATGCTAGGGCTGAAATACAAATTGTAAAATGGATAGGCGTTGTTTTGGCGTACCACCACATACAGGGCATAACTTGCGGAATCAACCGGAATTCTTACATTAAATTGTACAGGCTGTTTTTGTATCCACCCAGATGTAGGAAAGTTATGAGACTCATCAATAACCACACCGGAATCACTACAGGCGAAAAACAACAGCTCCAACAGGAAAATGAATCCTAGACTAAGCTTCAGGGGTAGGCGCTGCACCATCTCTCGGAGGTCTTGGTTTGAATTTCTTTTTCTTCTTGAATGGTTTAGGTGTAGCCGATCCACCATCTGATGCTGGCGTACTTCCCTCCGGACGATTTTGCCCTTCCGGACGAGGTCCACGCTCTGGGCGAGGCCCTCTATTTTGGCCTTCTGGACGAGGTCCACGATTTTCCCCTTCAGGTCTTGGAGGACGAGGTCCACGATCTGGACGTGGCCCGCGATCCTGCCCTTCAGGACGTGGCCCGCGATTTCCACCGTCACGATTTCCACCGTCACGATTTCCTCGGTTGTTTCTGTTATTACGATTACCTGATTTCGCAGCTCCACCGTATTTCTTATCCATCCGCTCTAAATCAGAATTTAGCTCAGATAAAGTTGGTTTTTCCACCGTTGGAGCATCTGGATTCAGATCCTCAAACGACTCTGGAATAATGCCTTTCTTATTTAAGTCAACGATTTCCGCTACGCGATCGCAACTCACCGGAATCCAAATAGCTTCTTCACCTACAATGCCAAACCACATCATTCGCTTAAAGATGTCTGTCTTTTGCAAGACGGCTTCCCCACGTTTAGTTTTTAGGCGACCTTCAATCGTTGGAATGCTTTTCAGGGCATCCATATAAGTCTCTAATTCATAATTCAAGCAGCATTTCAAGCGCCCGCATTGGCCACTTAATTTGACTGGGTTGAGGGAAAGATTTTGGTAGCGTGCTGCTGAAGTGGTCACGTTTTTAAAATCAGTTAGCCAGGTGGAACAGCATAATTCGCGTCCACAAACCCCTATTCCTCCTAATCTACCTGCTTCCTGACGTAATGAAATCTGTTTCATCTCGACCCGAATCTTGAATTCGGTTGCGAGTAACTTGATTAATTCACGGAAATCGACGCGGTCTTCGGAAGAATAATAGAAGATCGCTTTTGATCCATCGGATTGGAATTCCACATCCGATAATTTCATATTTATCTTTAAATCGTGGATGATTTGACGGCCACGGTACATGGTGGGTAAATCTCGCGCCATCGATAGCTCATGCTTTTCGATGTCTTTATCTGTGGCTACACGGAAGATAGTTTTGACTTTATCGTCGTCTTTAATGTTCTTCTTTAAAAGTTGAAGTCGAACAAGTTCTCCCTGAAGGGAAACGACGCCTAGCTGAGTTCCACTGCTGGAATCAACCATTACAGAGTCTCCTGTATGTAGTTCTAATTGATCCACATTGCGGAAGTATTCTTTTCTACCTCCTTTGAATTTCACTTCCACAATGTGGAAGCGTTGAAAAGAAGGGACGTCCAAGTCTGACAACCAGTCAAAGACGTTCATTTTATTGCAGCCACCGGTGCCACAGCCCCCATTACTTTGACAGCCTTTTACCTCACCAGTTTCGCTGGCAGATCCACAAGATCCACTGGAACACGATTTACATGCCATATCTTAATACATCTAATCCGATGTCTCTTCTAAAGTTTTTACCTTCGAATTGAATGGTTTGGGCGGCCTTTTGTGATTTCTGGATCGCTCTTTCCAAGGTATTCGAAGTTCCAGTTAGCGCCATTACACGGCCACCACTGGTACTAATTTCACCGTCTTTCGACGTTGTTCCTGCGTGGAAAATGATTGCATCTTCCACTTTTTCTAGCCCTGATAGGACATCGCCTTTGCGGTACTCTTCTGGATATCCCCCTGCGACTAACATAGTAGTAACAGCGAATTGGTCCAAGATAGAAATTTTTTGTTCGCTCAGCGTGCCATTAGAGGCTGCAATTAACAAAGATAGGAAATCTGATTCGATTCTAGGTAAAACTACCTCGGTTTCGGGATCTCCCATTCTAGCATTGTATTCGATGACATAAGGCTCCCCTTCGTGGTTCATTAAACCAATAAAGATGAATCCTTTGTAGTCAATATTTTCGGCTTTTAAACCTTTTACTGTCGGTTCGATCACTTTCACGCGAACCACTTCCATAAACTTCGCGTTTGCGAAAGGAACCGGTGAAACCGCTCCCATACCTCCGGTATTTAAGCCTTCGTCATTTTCGCTGATCCGTTTATAATCTTTCGCTTCAGGAAGTATGACGTAATTTTCTCCATCGGAAAGGACAAAAACGGATAATTCGATGCCACGCAGGAATTGTTCGATCACGACTTTGGAACTCGCATCTCCAAACTTCGCATCTAAAAGCATCTCATTCAAAGCTGTTTCCGCCTCCTGAAGAGTTAATGCGATAATCACCCCTTTCCCAGCCGCTAAACCATCTGCTTTTAACACGATGGGAAGCGATTGTTTTTGAAGATAGGCTAGGCCATCCGCAATCGTATCTTTCGTAAATGTTTGAGAGGCTGCCGTAGGAATCCCGTACTTGTGCATAAAGTTCTTCGAGAAGTCTTTGCTGCCTTCGATTTGGGCTCCGTCTGCGCCAGGTCCTAC
>JBIILT010000050.1:0-8062 GCA_044338355.1 Aquirufa sp. | reverse complement strand
GGCTTTCGACGTACATTCTTTGGCCCTCCGCAAATAAGGTATCAAAGGCTAAGGATGACTTCCCAGATCCCGACAAACCTGTAATAACAACTAACTGGTTGCGCGGAATCGCCACATCCACGCCTTTCAAATTGTGTACACGCGCACCTTTAATGATGATGTGCGTTTTCGGATCACAATTTTCGATGTTATGCTTAGACTGTGGGGTGTTCATTTTACAAAAATATCCTTTAATTTTGGTAATCAATTTAAGCCAAATGAAAAAACTACTTTTATTCTTTTCGCTCCTGACTTTCGTGGGAGTATCTGATGCGTTAGCGCAAGAACCGGTTGTCATTAAAGAGGAGGGCGCCGAGGGTGATTTAGATGCTGAAATAGATGTGAGAGAATTACCTTTTCGACAAAGGTTAAATTTTGGAGGGGGTGTTAGTGGCCTGAGCTTTGGAAACCCGACCAGTATTGGAATCTCACCAATGGTAGGATATTCTTTAACGAATAACTCGATAGTAGGTGTAGGTTTAACTTATCAATATTATTGGGCTGATTTAGGTTCATTAGGTTCCTTTTCTAGTAACCTATTAGGCCAAAGAATCTTTTTTCGCCAGCAAGTACCCGCGCTTAGTCAATTTATAGGCCAAGGCTATTTAACAGGACAAATAGAAAACTATTCTAATTTATCTGACAATACGGGTATAAATTATTCTAATCCGGTCTTAGTAGGGGTAGGATTAGGCTCTAAAATTGGGATTAATTTCTCGGTGATGTACGACCTAAATTATTCCCCAGGACGCTCTCCTTATGGCTCAGCGCTCGTTGTCCAAATCGGAGGATTTTTCTTTTAAAAATTAAAACAATTTAGGCCTATTATTGGTCTTGTATATTAATGAGAATTTCTTAATTTCGAATTCAATTAAACTTTATATGTCAACGATAGCAGTAGAACCCTTATTGGTTGAGGATCCCAACCGTTTTGTGCTTTTCCCGATTAAGCATGATGATATTTGGCAATTTTATAAGAAGGCGGAAGCTTCTTTTTGGACAGCTGAAGAGATCGATTTATCTCAAGATTTAGCTGACTGGAAAAAGATGAACGATGGCGAACGTCATTTCGTTTCCCACGTTTTGGCTTTCTTCGCTGCTTCGGATGGTATTGTGAATGAAAACTTAGCCAATAACTTCTTGAAAGAAGTGCAATTTGCAGAGGCTAAGTGTTTCTATGGTTTCCAAATCATGATGGAAAACATTCACTCAGAAACCTATTCCCTTCTAATCGATACCTATATTAATGATCCTAAAGAAAAGGACCATCTTTTACGTGCCATCGAGACGATCGATTGCGTGAAGAAAAAGGCGGACTGGGCTTTGAAATGGATCGAATCAGATAATTTCGTAGAGCGTTTAATTTCGTTTGCGGCGGTGGAAGGTATTTTCTTCTCGGGTTCATTCTGCTCTATTTTCTGGTTAAAGAAGCGTGGTTTAATGCCAGGCCTCTCGTTCTCGAACGAGTTGATCTCACGTGACGAAGGATTGCACTGTGATTTTGCTTGTTTATTATATACAGACCACATCAAGAATCAATTACCTCAAGAGCGTATTTATGAGATTATCCTAGATGCGGTCGAGATTGAAAAAGAATTCGTAACGGTGGCTTTACCTGTATCCTTGATCGGTATGAATGCCGACATGATGTGTCAATATATTGACTTCGTGGCAGACCGTTTATTGGTTTCTTTGGGATGCAAGAAGCATTACAATGCAACGAATCCATTTGACTTTATGGAGATGATCTCCTTACAAGGAAAAACAAACTTCTTCGAGAAGCGCGTAGCAGAATACCAAAAATCAGGTATTATGTCTGACAAGGAATCGATGTCTTTCTCCTTAAGTGAAGACTTCTAAAATCAATTATATGTACGAAAAGGGCCTCGAAGAAATTCGGGGCTTTTTTTATGGCCAACGTTCGATGATCATGGGTAAAACTAGCCCAATGACGATGCCCGAGATTACCTTAATATAGGGTTTTTGTTTCCAATGAAATACGTGAAAGGAAATAATCGAGGACGCAATTATTAAAGAGACGACCGTGATTTGGCCTAATTCTAAACCGATGTTGAAGGCTAAAAGTGGGGTAAAAAGAGAACTTTCTGCACCTAATAAACTTTGCAAATAATTTGAAAAACCTAGACCATGAACCAATCCAAATACCGACACCACGACATATTTGTACTTTTTTTTCATTTTAGTCAGATTCGAAATAGCGGAAAGAAGAATGGTGCAAGGAATCAAAAATTCTACCCAATCGACATTTACTTGAATCACTTGCAAGGTCGCAAGCGCTAGAGTAATCGAATGCCCCAGCGTAAAGGCAGTCACCAGCCAAAGAATTTTTTTGTAATCCGTATAAACGTAAACGCAAGTCAAGGAAAGAATAAAAATCAAATGATCTAATGCCGCCCAGTTTAAAATATGCTCGAGGCCTAGTAAAAAGTAGACAGAAAAATTACTCACGTTTTGTTATTTATTGCGCAAAATTAGGGATATTCAAAGAGATAATTGTTACCAGACTATGAAATTTGATTACATCATTGTGGGAGCCGGTACGGCGGGTTGCGTTTTAGCGCACCGTTTATCAGAAAACCCATTGAATCAAGTGCTTTTGATTGAGGCAGGGGGAGATTTTAGAGATCCTCGCATCAGTATGCCTTCTGCTTATTCCTTGTTGAATCACACCTATTTGAATTGGAATTTTTTCACGGAACCGCAGCCGTATTTAGGTGGTCGTCGCTTATATCAACCACGTGGTAAAACCGTAGGTGGAAGTTCTGCGATTAATTGCATGGCTTATATCCGCGGGAACAAGGCAGATTATGATCAATGGGCGGCTTGGGGATGTGCAGGATGGTCCTATCAGGATGTGTTGCCTTATTTCAAGAAGTCAGAGGATAACGAAGATTTCCAGAATGAATTCCATGGTTCTGGAGGTTTACATCGAGTGGCGAAAAATAGGCATTTGACGATTTTTGGTGATGCTTTTATTGAAGGATGCTCCACTGTGGGGATTCCCGCAAATCCAGATTTTAATGGATCAAAACAAGTAGGAGCAGGTTTATTCCAATTCAATATACAGGATGGGGAGCGTGCTTCGGGGGCTAAGGCCTTCATTCAACCAGCTCTTTCTAGAAAGAATTTACATATTCAAACCTCTTTCCAGGTAGCTTCTTTAGTGATTCAAGGAGAAAAGGTGACTGGCCTAAAAGGCTATAAAGTGGGTTCGAAAAAGCCCATTGAATTTGAAGCTTCCGAAGTAATTTTAGCTGCCGGGGCATTCCAAAGTCCACAAATCTTGCAATTATCTGGCATTGGGGATGCTGCCGAATTGCGAGCACACGGAATCGACTCCCGGCTAGACCTACAAGGGGTGGGTAAGAACTTGTCTGACCATTTATTTGTCAATATGAATGCGCAGGCTAGTACAAAGGGGCAATCCTATAATGTGGCTTTGGGAGTGAAGAACTATGTGGATTATACCTTGCATAAAAAAGGTCCGTTGTCTTCGAGTCCTTTAGAGGCGGCTGCGTTTTTTGATTCAGTCAATAAATCCGATGTGCCGGACTTGCAGTTTCATTTCTCTTCTGCTTGGGCTTACGACATGTATGACTATGGTAAGATGCCCTTAAGCGATGGTTTTACTATTTTACCTACTTTGTTAAAGCCCAAAAGTCGTGGTACAGTTAGCCTTCGGTCGGCTGATTATAACGAGGCTCCAGTGATCGATCCACGCTATCTTTCAGAAAAAGAAGACCTCGAAACACTCAAACGCGGCGTTCATATCGCACGCGATATTGTCTTGTCTAAAGCATTCGATGGCTTGAGAAAAGGATCAGAACTGAATTATCCTTCAGGTCCTTGGAATGAGGAATTGATCCAAAAACACATCGAGCAGGCCACTGAATGCGTATACCATCCGGTAGGAACCTGCAAGATGGGAACGGATGCGGAGGCGGTTTGTGATCCTTTGACTTTACGTGTAAAAGGTTTGCATGGATTACGTGTGGCTGATGCGTCGATCATGCCGGATGTGATTTCAGGAAATACGAATGCAGCAGTGGTGATGATTGCAGAGAAGGCGGCTGATTTAATTTTGAGTAAATAAACCGCGCGAAAGCGTTTTAAAAGAAAACTAAAATGAAAAAATTATTGATTTTACTTTGTGTTTTGGCACCGATGGTAGGTTTTGCCCAAAACGAAGAATCGCTTAAAGAAGCGGAATTAAACCGATTTAAAGTGATGGTGGCGAAAGATGTACCTGGATTACAAGCCGTTTTACACAAGGATTTAGTGTATTTCCATTCGAGCGGAGTACAAGACAATAAAGAATCCTATATTGCTTCCATCGCCTCAGGAAAATCAAGTTATGTAACAATCACGCCAGAAGAATTGCAACATCGCGTGTATGGAAAAACGGGAGTTAATACCGGGATTGTTTCGATTTTACAGCAAGCAGCGGATGGCGCACAAACGACTATTCGTTTACGTTTCACTGACGTTTACGTGTACGCTGACAAGCGTTGGCAAATGGTTTCTTGGCAGTCTACTAAATTAGTCCCTGCGCAAAAGCCGTAATTTTTCCGTAGATATACGCTAGATCCTCGTCTTCGATACAATAGGGGGCGAGGATGTAGATGGTATTTCCCAAAGGTCGCATCAGAATGCCTTGTTCCAAGAAGTAGCGGTAAATATCATCCCGGATGGAGTGTAAATAGCCGTCCGTTTCCCCAGTCTCCACTTCCATGGCGAGAATCGTGCCATGAATCCGTACATTTTTTAGGATGGAATGATTTTCTAGCGTTGCCGCAAAAGCGCGATGACGGGCTTCCACACGCGCAATCGATGTCCAGGTTTCTTCTTTTTCCATTAAATCCATACTCGCATTGGCCGCAGCGCAGGCTAGTGGATTTGCCGTGAAGGAATGAGAATGGAACATCATCTTTCGGCGGTCATCCGATAGGAAGGATTGGAATATCTTTTCACTACAGAGGGTTAAGCCCATCGCCATCATGCCGCCCGTTAAGCCTTTGGAGAAACAAACGATGTCCGGTTTTTCTGCCAAATAATCCATGGCAAACCACTTCCCCGTACGACCGAATCCGGTCATAATCTCATCTGCAATACAGAACATCTCTTTTTCATGTGCAATCCGAATCAAGGCATCCAAGGTAGATGCCTCGTACATTTTCATTCCACCTGCGCCTTGAATGAGGGGTTCGAAAATAAAGGCAGCGTATTCATCCTCATTTACCGCGGACATAGCCGCAAGGCAAGCTTCAGCGTCTTGAGGACTTGGAAGGAATTCCACCTCGAAAAGCATATCCTGAAACGGGTCATTGAAGGAGCTCGGTGCTCCTAAACTCATCGCTCCAAAGGTATCCCCGTGGTAGGCATCCGCAAAGGCAAGAATTTTTCTTCGTTCTGTATTTCCCTGATTATGGAAGAATTGCAAGGCCATTTTGATGGCCACTTCCACGGCAGTAGAGCCGTTATCAGAGAAGAAAATCCGTTCAAAATTAGGCGGTAAGTGACTCAATAAGCGTTCCGAAAGTTGAACTGCCGGTTCGTGGGTAAAGCCCGCGAAGATGACTTGTTCGAGCTGGAGAGCTTGTTCGTATACTTTTTGGGCTAAATACGGATGCCCATGACCGTGCGTATTTACCCACCAGGATGAAATTGCATCAATGTATTTTTTGCCGTCTGTATCAAAAAGGTGGGCGCCTTTCCCGCTTGCAATCGGAATCGAAACAGGTTCGATCTGGTGTTGCGTGAAGGGGTGCCAAATGACCGCCGCATCTCGAGAAGACAAATTTGTATTAGACATTGATTTTATTTGCATACGAAGCGATAACGGCCTCATTGATTTCTGATTCTGTATTTACACGTAAAATAAGGGGCAAACCCGTATGGTTCAAAATAAACTTTTCGCCTGACGGATTTTCTGGGCCATTGAACACAATCCCCGCCATCTGAATGCCGTGTTGCTTTAACATCTCATAACTTAAAATGGTATGATTAATGCTACCTAAATAGTTTTTACTGACTAAAATGACCGGCAAATTCAGGTGTTTGATGAGGTCTAAATTCGTCTGGTAATCATTCAATGGCACCATGATTCCCCCAGCTAATTCAACGATTAAGGTCTTATCTGTAGGAATTTTAAAACTCTCCAGTGTGATCGTAATGCCATCGATTTCAGCGGCACTGTGCGGTGACAAAGGTTGTGTTAAAGCATATGTAGACGGGTGTATAGTGGCTGATGGTACCCAATTTCGGATCCAATAGGCATCGCCGGTAGCTATATCCCCTGATTGAACGGGCTTCCAATATTCCGCTTTTAATCCGGCTGTTAATACAGCAGAAACAACGGTTTTCCCAATTTCGGTGCCGATTCCGGCGACGATAAATTGTTTCATTCGAGTGTTTTTATCAGTGATTTTAGTTGTTCTGTCGTATGTTTTGCGCTGAGCGTAATACGAATGCGCTCTTTGCCTTTCGCAACCGTGGGAAAAACGATGGGCTTGATTGCGAATTCGCTGGCTTTCGCCGCTTTTGCTCGCACAGCCTCATTACCCGTGACGAAGAAGGTTTGTATGGCAGTTTTACTGTCTCCCCAAGCGTCTGATTGAATGTTGCTGCGGAAGAAAGCGATGTTTTCTTGCAGCTTTTTTCTGGCTTCGTTTTGGGATGGCAAATAATGCAAAGTGCTTAAAAGCGCTGAAACGTGAGCCGGTGTAGGGGCTGTGGAATAGATGAAGGGTCTGGCGAAGTTCACGAGGTATTCTTTGAGGGCTGATGACCCTAGGACTACCGCTCCCGCATTGCCCCAGGCTTTCCCGAACGTGATTACTCGAGCAAAAATATCTTCGCAAAGGCCCAGTTCATACACTAAGCCTTGTCCTTCTGGACCGTAAATTCCTCCCGAATGTGCCTCATCCACGATGAGTTCGGCTTGGTATTTATTTTTCAAATCGACTAATTCCTTCAGGGGAGCTATGTCGCCATCCATTGAATAGACCGATTCTACGATGATCCACTTGCGTGTTTCGGCGGGGTATTGATCGAGTAAATGAACTAAATCGTCCAGGTTATTATGCTTGAAAATACGCCTTTCGGCTTTCGAGAGACGTAAACCATCAATTAAACTCGCATGCAACAGTTTGTCGCAGAAAATAACGTCGCCCTCTTGTGGTAGTGATGAGATCAAACCGATGTTTGCATCGTAGCCTGAACAAAATAGCAAAGCGGCTTCCGATCCGTGAAAGGCGGCGCATTCCTGTTCGAATTGCTCGATTAGTGCTGAATGTCCGGAAATAAGACGAGATCCAGTGGAACCATTTTTCCGAAATGCAGCAGGCAATGCCTCAAAATCGCGCGCGATGGACGCGGCGAGCACAGGATCCGATGCTAAACCGAGGTAATCGTTCGAACAGAAATCGGTCCGGTCATCCAGCACGGATAATTGCCTGAATAAGCCCTCTTTACGACGGGATTCCAAAAGGTCAATAAGCTGCTGCTGAATGTTTTCCATAAATTCTTGTGCTGCAAAACTACGAAATAATCGCTGTGGACGTGTATTTTATCAATTAATTGATTTTCAAGCCCAAATTTTGGCATAAAACCTTGACAATTCCCCGCTAATACCGTAGTATTGCATGTCGATTCTGACAATTCAACGAGTAAACGTCCCTAAATTTTCTCATTTGGCACACATTCTGACAGAGATGTCTGTTGTCAATCTTAATTAATCATTCCCCCTTTATGGAAGATAAGCCTATCAAAAGAAGTAAAAAAGTACAAGAAGAATCATCATCAAACGAACGTCCTAAGCGTCAACGAATTAAGAAGAGCGACGAAGAAGCCCCTTTGCTACCAATGGAAACCAAAGCTGAAGCAGAGGCGCCTATTGAATATAAAGAAGTGGCGGCTCCAGAAGAATTCATCGTGGATACTTCCTTCATCACCAGCACAGAAAACACAAAAGACGAGGTTTCCCCAACGGATGCGCCAGTCG
>JBIILT010000049.1:0-8282 GCA_044338355.1 Aquirufa sp. | reverse complement strand
GCAAATTGTTCGCTACCCATTCCGCGGCCTTACGCACATCTGGTGCATAGGCTGGATCTGCTGAAATCGAAGGTATACGTAATAAGTCTAAAAGCTCCGCCAGAAACCGATCCTTGTGAGCGGCAATAAATTCGTGTGTTGATTGCATAATAAATGAAGATTGAAAGGCTATAAACGTCCTTTTCGGGGAATAAGATACATCCGATTTTCCGTTCCTGAAATGATTCGTCCAATATTTTTACGGTGTGTAAAAATCACTAAAAAGGAAATGATGAATCCGAAATAAATCAAAATGGGTAATTCCTTCCCAAATACCCCAAATTGAAGCAATAAAGGAAAGACTAACGAGGTTATCATAGAACCTAAAGAAACATAATGTGATAACGCAAAAACAAGTAAGAAAACAAGGCTGCTTGCAAATGCAGCTTGCGGATGCAGCGCGATAACCATACCTAACGTAGTAGCTACTCCTTTTCCTCCTTTAAAGTCACAAAAAACAGGCAACAAATGGCCGATGATAGCTAAAAAGCCAAATAAGATCTTCAAAGACACACACGACTCCCAATCCACTAATCCAAATGTATAAAGTACAGTGGCCAAACTAGCTGCGGCAAAACCCTTTAAGGAATCCACAAATAAAACGATTGAACCCGCTTTTTTACCCAACACGCGAAACGTGTTGGTTGCCCCTGCGTTACCACTTCCATGCTGGCGAATATCTATGCCATGGTAGCGATCTGCATACCAAATCGCTGTAGGGATAGAGCCCAACAGGTAACTTAGTATAGATAGGCCCACAAGTATGAATAGCATATGAGAATGGTTGTAACCTTGTAAATATAGGGCGACGAGTTTATCAAATCAAATAGATCAAAAACATTCTTGAAATGTTTAAACTTTCGTCTTTGTAATGTTCTAAAAAGAGAAATTAACCGAAGCCATTATCCTAAATCTTTGCGGATTTCCATGATCCAAATAGGTTAAGCGATGAAAAGCTTGAATACGTAAAATCTTGAATATGTTATCGATACCATAACCAACTTCAGCAAACGGCTTGTTCGGATCTAATGAATCAAACGTGTATTGATCTAAGAATTTGGAACGTAAAGGATTATTCACATCCTTCATGATATCGCGATTTGCAGAGCGTTGACTACCCATCAAAATATTACCTGAGGCAATTAAACGCCATTTCAATTTTTTAATTAAAGGAATACGGTTAAACAATAAACCATCAAAATTATGATTGT
The DNA here is from genome assembly GCA_044338355.1 of Aquirufa sp. GTDB lineage: Bacteria > Bacteroidota > Bacteroidia > Cytophagales > Spirosomataceae > Aquirufa. The sequence goes on along the minus strand of JBIILT010000049.1, from coordinate 7,032 downwards.
ATTGAATGGAGGCATATTGATCACTTACAAATTCAAAATAATTCATGGTTGAATAAGCCGAACGTATAAAGAAGAAAGTCTCATTTCCCAAGTGTGGGAATAAAAGTGGTGCAGGTAAATTAGACGGGGTATAGCCAGCCGAAAAGGTATAATCAGAACGACCTAAGGTGCCTAATCGGAAGGTTTGGTAGGCTTTCAAAGTCACGCGGTCATACGTAAAATCTCCTCCTAGGAATCCTTTAAATCCGTGCTGGTATTTCAATGTAATGACGGGTATGCGCTTTGTAGCTAAGGTAATTCGCTCATTTCCATTCATAATGAACGTCTCGTTTTTAGCAAACCGTATTTCTAGCGTCGCAAAGGTTTCTTGGAAATAATCCTGAACCGCAGATTCCCGTCCTAATTCTGGATTTAAACGATATTGAAAACGGAATAAAGGGTCAAATGAACGGGTATTCAAAGAAGTCGTTACCGTAAAACCTTTGGAAAGCTCAGAGGAAAAAAAGGCTTCTGATTCGCGTCGAAAGAAAGCCCCTGAAAAAGCACCCCAGCGTGTGAAAGCATAGAATAATTTATTGTCTCCAATTAATTCTGGCGTTAAACCTACTCGCTCTATATCATAAGAATGTCTGATTCCAACCACAGTCCACTTCTTTTTAGAGAAGAGGTAATTAACCTCAGCTGAGTATTTAGGCACTAAATCCTTTGTTCCAAAACCCACATTGCCTCGTAAAATCCAATGCTTATCAAAGTTAGCATTGGTTCTAAAACCTAATCGAAAACGGGCACCTTCCACTTTATTTACGGCAAAACTTGAAACATAAGGACCTACCTCAATATCATTAAACTTCTTATATCCACTCAAAATAATCTCGGCGATTTCCACATAGGTCCGAACAATAGGAAGATTCTTCACTGAATCAATCAATGCCGAAGCCATCAAATCTTGCGTACTTAATGGTTCATGACGCGCATATTTCCAAAATTCTGGATTAGGTTGCATCGCATCCTCGGCTACCTCAGTAGTTAAATCATAAAAGCCTAATTCATGGGGTTTATTCACCACAAAATCCTTGTTGGAGATGTACATTTTTAATAACATCCCAGCGCTTCCTTTGGTTAGTTCTTCCAAGTCGATCAGGAATCGAGTTCTTGCTGGTAACCAAGCCCCTGAGCTAGTTTGTTCTAATTCTTGTGAGATCTTGATCTTATCGATAAAGTTTAAATTAGCCCCTTTTTCTACTGCCGCATCGATTTGCACCAAAGCAAAGGAGGTCGTGTCTATCCACATTTGGCCTCGGAAAACCAAGTCCATCGGATTTTTAGGATCAAAATCCATCTGATAGCATACATGGCCATCCACGTTCACCGTATCCCCTAAAAAGAAACTATAACTCCCTTTCCAATTATCTCCGATAGGACTTGCAAAATCCTTTCCAAAGAAGCCGACATAGTCTTGATAGAAATTATAATTAGCCACTAAATTCCCTCCAACTAGTTGTGAAATTAAGGAACCATCCTTTACTCCGACTCCCTTTATGTTTGTCTTAGAAATTATCTCCTTTTTTCGTTGTGGACTTTCTAAATAATAAAACTTCCCTACAGATTCCGAGATGTAGGTAGGAATAACTAGCTTTCCATCTTCTCCGGCTATTTTTTCAAATTTCTTAATCGCCTGAGCGATGTCTTTCATCACTTTCTTTTCCTTAAATTTCTCCGAGATATTATCTACATCGAGTTCCATCTTTGCATAAGAATCATATTCGTATGCCGTAAGCTTAGAACGATCGTTCTTTTCGCGGTTGCGAATAACGCCACGCAGAATTTTAAAGGCTGGATTTTCTCCAGAATAGACAATTACCTCTGCCATTTCGCGACCAGTAGGTTCTAACTGGAAGTCAATTTCTTGCAATTTAGAGCCTCGCGTCATTTTCTTGACGCGCTTTTTATACCCTACAAAGGAGGCAAAAAGACTATCGGCTGAATATTTAGAGTTTAACGTAAACTCGCCTTGAAAATTAGTGGTAGCTCCTTGACTAACCCCCACTAAACCCACTGATGCAAATGGAATAGGATCCCCATTCTTCGCATCGGAAACACGTCCTTTAATCACAAATTGACCAAAGGAGGGGAAAACCGTAAAGTATAAGAAAAATGCCAGCAATAAGCTGAATTTCAATTTCATGGTAGGGGTTTTACTATGCAAACACTACAAAAATAGTAAGCTAGGCTAATTTTTAGCTATCCAAAGGCACATTTCTATGTTTTGTATAAGTAATTTTTGAATTTCTCCAAAGCTCGAGCCCGATGTGCAATAAGGTTTTTTTCGGCTAAACTCATTTCGGCAAAAGTACGTGTCTCGTTTTCAGGCTGAAAAATAGGATCATAACCAAAACCCTGAGTTCCCCTAGGCACCTCTACAATACTCCCTTGAATCTCCCCTTCGAAGGAAGTGTAGGAACCATTAGAATAATAGGTCAATACCGTCACAAAGCGTGCTCGCCGATTCGTTATTCCAGAAAGGTTAGTAAGCAATAAGTGAAGGTTCGCTTGATCGTTCTTCGGTTCTCCCGCATAGCGTGCGGAAAAGACGCCAGGTGCTCCACCTAATGCATCTACCTCTAATCCGGAGTCATCAGCTAAGCAAGTAACTTGAAATTTTTCCGCAATATAGCGCGCTTTTTGAAGGGAGTTTTCCTCAAGCGTATTTCCGGTTTCAGGAATCTCCTCTGTTAGCGATAGAGTACTTAAATCACGAACAACAAAATTATCTTGCAACAAAGCGCTCAGTTCTTCTACTTTGTGCTTGTTTTGGGTAGCTAAATAGAGAACAGGAAGCATTATTGCACGAAAACTACTTCAATTTCAAAGTATAATGGAGAATAGCCCGGTATAGTGGCATTGCCATTCGCACCATAGGCGATGCTACTTGGCAATATAATTTTCGCCTTCTCATTTAATTTCATTTTTAGGACAGCCTCTTCAAAACCTTTAATCACCTGACTTGTACCGGTAATAAAGGCAAATTGCCCCTCACCAAACTTAGAATCAAAAACTAATTTATTAGTAGTCGCATCTACTTTTACCGTTCCATAGCCTAATCTACCTAGGTATTTTACAGTCACCGTTTTACCTGTACTTACTAAAGCCGTTTCGGTGGTTGATTCAAGGGTTTTCTCAAAAACCATACCAGAGCTTGTAATTTCTGGTTTTTTAAAACCATATAGGTTTTTCATGTCTGTAATCTGTTCTGTTTCCGTGCGAATAGAGACAACTTCTACTTCTGCTCTAAGTGCTGCATTGGCAGGAACATTTCCAATTGAAATAGATCCAAAACCCAAGCTGGATGGCAATAAAAATGTCCCCTTATCTCCCTCCTTCATCAATTGAATGATGGGAGTAAAAATACTTTGTGAAACTCCATAAACGATGGATTTAAACTGTTTAGCTGGTGCATTAGTCGAATCAATTAAGGTGCCATCTAGCAGATAAAGCTTGTAATTTAACGTAACTAAATCACTTGTAACAGCTTTTTTAGTGACTCCTGATGGCTTAATGGAATAATACATCCCATCTGCCGTCTTCAACATATTCACTAATTTAGCTTGAGTGATATAGTTTTGAATTTCTGCTTCGTCATTAAGTTGCTCTTGTTCGGCAACATTTTCAACGGAACAACTAGATAAAACAACAAAAAATGAAAAAATGAAAAAGATATACTTCAACATACTTATTGAATTTTAGCTATATAAACTTCGAAAAATAAAGGAGTGTTTCCAGGAATGCTGGCATTACCATTAGCTCCATATCCTAAAGAGGAAGGGAAAATAAGTACTGCTTTTTCTCCTAGACGCATTTTCTCAATACCCATTTGGAAACCTTTAACTGTTTCTGTCCCACCGATTGTTACACTTAAACTATCTGAACGAGACATATTTCCATCAAAAGCCTTGGTATTTAAAAAGCGACCTGTGTATTTAACTTTTACGATTTTCCCTTTTGCTGGAATTTCGCCAGTACCCGCTTTTAAACGAATGTAGCGCAAACCATCCGTTTGGGCTTCGGTTACAGAATACTTATACTGGGTGATGAATTCACGAATCAAATCATCTTGCGTGCGAACAACATATGACTTCACTTTCACCAGTAGAGGGGAAAAAGCAGGCAAATCAGGAAAAGCCTGCGAAGTACCAGGTAATACGAGTGTTGCTTGTTCTCCCTCTCGCAAGGCAGCCATTAAATTGACAAAAACTGGGTTTGCAAAACCATAGCGAAAGAAATAAGGAGAATTGGCCGCTCTATTTGTACTATCTAGCACCTTACCTGTAGCTAGGTTCGAAAACTCATAATGCACAAAAAGTGAGTCACCTCTAGTAGCTAATTCTCCTGATGGATTCGACTTGGTTATAAAATAATAGCCTCCATTCGCCAAGGCGGTTGGATTTTGACTTTGAGAAGTAAAATAGGCTAAAATCTGTTTTTCATTTTCACTCGCTTTCACATCATCCTCATATGCAATATCAGATAGACAGGAAAACGTAAAAAAAGCAATAAATAAGAATCCGAAAACTTTCATTCAATTATTTCTTAGACAATATTTCTAATTCAAATACTAAAATAGCATCTGCAGGAATACGAGGAGGTGCACCTTGTATACCATATCCTAAAGAGGAAGGAATAATAAATGTACCCTTGCCCCCTTTTTTCAATAGCATCATCGCTTCATTAAATCCTGGCACTAATTGACCCACTGGAGGTAAAGTCACTGCAGCCCCTTTATCAAATTCTTTGCCATCTAAAAAAGAACCAATATAATTTACTTCCCATGATTCTTCCATTTTAGGACTTTCACCTGCACCTGGGTTAGAAATAGCAACATAAAGACCTGAAGCGGTTTTAGTAAATTTCTTACCAGAGCTGGCGATATATGCATCAATTGATTTGCTATCTTTACCAATTTGCTCATCTGCTAACTTTCTCATCTCTTTCTCAAATTCTGCACGTGTTTGAGATTTCTTGATCTTTACGATGAAACGTATATCTGTTCCACGCTTCAAGAAAGGAGGAATTGGTTGTTGACCATCTTTAAATAAACTATCAACTGAAACGAAAATCGTTGCGCTATCACCTACGGCTAATAAACGTAATCCGTTCTCGAATGAACCTTTAAATGCACCTTGAACGGGTGCAGGTGGCACAATATCTTGTAAAGGCTTACCTTCTTTACGCGAATCCTTAATGATTGAATCAGCCTCATTTTTGATCACTAAATCAAACGTGATAATATCCCCCTCTTTTAACTTAGGGGCAGCGTCATCATGTTCATGTTTTTGAATTTTAACGCCTTCTACTACTTCGACCTTGTTACACGAAGCAAGTGCCAGTGCCGATACAAAAATTACTGCTAGTTGTTTACGCATGATATAAATTTTAGATATTTTTAACTCGATTTATTTCAGAAAGATACAAAGGTAACACTTCCATTAGTTTTTTCTTTGCATCTGTTAAAGTTCCCGCAGAAAAACGACCACCTGACGCATTTTTATGTCCACCACCTTCAAAGTATTTAGAGGCAAATTCATTTACAGCAAAAGGCTCAATTGACCTAAAAGATAGCTTAACGCCATCTGGACGCTCGATCATCAGAATTGACCAAACACATCCGGCAATTTGCAAACCATAGTTTACGATGCCTTCCGTATCTCCAGCTTGGGAATTAAATTTTGTTAAATCTTCCGCAGTAATCCACATAAATGCCAGGTGATACTCGGGTAGGTATTCCATTCTTTGGCCTAGAACATGACCAATAAACTTCAAACGATCGATACTAGACGAATCAAATACCTTGCGATGCACTTCGTTTGTATTCACGCCTAAGCTGATAAGAGCGGCCACAACTGTGTGCACATGTGCAGTTGTATTAGGATGGCGGAATGACCCTGTATCCGTCATAATGCCTGAGTAAAGGCAAGAACCTATCGATGGGTCTAGCAAACTTTCATCTCCCCACTCGAGGATTAAATCATAGATTAATTCACACGTAGAGGCTGCAATCGTTCGGTGATAATAATAATCGCCAAAGTCTTCCGGATCCAAATGGTGATCAATCACCACTTTTTTTGCCCGCGACTTGCGCACCAAGGGTGCCATATTATGCAGCCTTTGAATGCCAGAAAAATCCAAACAGAAAATAAAATCTGCTTCTTCGACTAAAGCATCGATTTGCACCTTGTGAACCAGCTCATCATAAGCCAAAATATCTGCCGCACCGGGCATCCATTTTAAGTTAGCTGATACCGCAGAGGGTACCGCCACCATTGCCTGAATGCCTTTTTTCGCTAAATATCCCTGAAAGGCAAGGGTCGAGCCAATCGCATCCGAATCCGGATTGTAATGGGCAGTGATCACGGCTTTCGTACCAGGAATAAGTTGGGCTTTTAATTCAGAGATGGAGGTCATAAAATGGGATGGCCAGAAAAAAATTTGGGCAAACGCAAAGTTAGAGATAAATTTGTAGAAAAATATACCAATGTCAACAAACAGAACATTCACTATGATCAAGCCAGATGCAGTTGCAGAAGGCAATACTGGTCCCATCATTCAACATATTGAAAAAGCAGGATTTAAAATTCTTGCGATGACAAAATTAAAAATGACCCCTGAACAAGCCGGTCAATTTTACGCGGTTCACAGCGAGCGTCCTTTCTTCCAAAGCTTATGTGACTACATGTCGCAAAGTGAAATCATCCCAATGATTTTAGAGAAGGAGAATGCGGTTGAGGATTTCCGTACACTGATAGGAGCCACGAACCCAGCTCAAGCTGCTGCGGGTACAATCCGTCAATTGTTTGCTAAATCGATTGAAGCAAATGCCATTCACGGATCCGACTCAGATGAGAATGCAGCCATAGAGGGCGCGTTCTTCTTTCCAGGAGTTTAATTAGCGATGCTTGTAGAAGAGGAATCCATTCTCTTCTTTTTGAAAAATCAGGTTTGGATGGAACTTAAACTCATCTTCAGCATCTGTTTTCA
>JBIILT010000048.1:0-8320 GCA_044338355.1 Aquirufa sp. | reverse complement strand
CTCTAAACGAGGATTCTACGGACAAATCGGCGATCGCACCGTCATCAAAAACACCGGTATCATTAAAGACGTCAATATGGGCACCGACACCTATATTAAAGGCGCAAACAAATTAAAGAACTTAACAATCATCTCGAACGCGGAAGCCTCCACCCAAATAGGCGAAGGCTGCGAAATAGTCAACGGTATCATCCACGAGGGCTGCCGTATTTTCTACGGCGTAAAAGCGGTTCGTTTTATTTTAGCAGCACACTCGCAACTAAAATATGGTGCCCGTTTGATCAACTCTTTTTTAGGAAGTAATTCTACCATATCCTGTTGTGAGGTATTAAATGCCCTCATTTTCCCAGCTCACGAACAACACCACAATAACTCGTTCTTGTGCGCGGCAATCGTGAAAGGCCAAAGCAACATGGCCGCCGGTGCCACCCTCGGTTCAAACCACAATTCGCGCGGTGCAGATGGGGAATTGCAGGCGGGACGTGGATTTTGGCCTGGCTTATCCGTGGCCTTAAAACACAACTCGAAGTTCGCGTCCTTTAACCTGATTTCGAAAGGAAACTACCCGGGCGAAATCCACAATCCTCTACCCTTCTCTTTAATCGGAAACGATGATACGGAAGGCGGATTATTAATCATTGCCGGCTATTGGTTCCAATACAACATGTACGCTTTAGCGCGAAATGCTTGGAAATTCGCCGCCAGAGACCAAAGAACGAATAAAGACATGTTACTTGAGTTCGATTTCTTGGCGCCTGATACCGTTTCAGAAATCTTACAAGCCATTAAACTATTGGAAAAATGGGTTTCTGAATCCTTAGGCGGCGGCGACGGGAAAGCCTGGTTACAAGACCCGGCAAATGCAACGAATCCATTAAACATTTTTGCAACAGGCATAGAGAACACGAAACGCAGAACGCGCATCGCGAAGGCGCACAAAGCCTACCAGATTTTCCATGATCTATTGAATTACCATGCGGCCAAAGAATGGTTAGCCACTTCCGAGCGCCATCCATCTCAATCCCCATCGGCGCTTTTACAAGCGACATTAAAGAACGCGACTGCGATACAAGTATGGGAAAATCTAGGCGGCCAATTGATTCCTTCTGGATTCATCCAAGGATTAAAAAATGACATCAAAACAGGCAAAATTACCCGTTGGAAGCAAGTGCACGAATTCTACGAAAAACAAGCGTTACAGTACCCAGACCAAAAATTCGAAAATGCTTTGAATGGCCTTTTACAAATTAATCCTAACGCTTTCGAAAATATCCCAGCCTGGATTGATCGAACTATAAGCACTTCAGAATTCTTAACGGCTGGCATCGAAAAATCTCGCTCGAAAGACTACCAAGATCCTTATCGTTTAGCGATGTTTGGCAATGCAAAAGAGCTGGATGCGGTGATAGGTGATGTGAAGGATAATGAGTTTATTCAGGAGGCAAAGGTGAGGGCGGTTGTATTCCGCGAAAAGCTAGAAGGGTTAAAAAGATAAGAGATTATAGAGTAGAGAGTAGAGAGTAGAGAGTAGAGAGTAGAGAGTAGAGAGTAGAGAGTAGAGAGTAGAGAGTAGAGAGTAGAGAGTAGAGAGTAGAGAGTAGAGAGTAGGAATTAAAAAAGGGGCACAGGCCCCTTTTTTAATAATTCAGAAATAGTAAAGTCAAAATCTTTACTCTATAATCTACTCTCTCTACTCTAAGCCATAAAAAATGGCTACGCCATTTTTATGGCTTATTAGAATCCACCACCAATCTCTGCTCTCTATTTGCAATCTCCCACGCCATGTAGAACACTAAGCGGCCTACTTTTTGGATTTGGTCAAACTCAATCTTGTCTACCTCGTCACCTGGCATGTGGTAATCGTCGTGCACTCCGTTAAAGAAGAAAGCTACTGGAATGCCAAATTTCGCGAAGTTATAGTGATCTGAACGGTAGTAGAAACGGTTTGGATCGTTCGGATCGTTGAAACGGAAATCTAGTTCTAGACCTACGTGCTTCTTGTTTTGCTCGATTAATACCTCACGTAATTGAGATGATAATTTATCTGAACCGATCTCATAGATATAATCCGGCTTGCCTTTGTGCTCGTCATCGTAACGACCTGTCATGTCCGTATTCAAGTCTACCACTGTATTCTTTAGGGGGAATAAAGGGTGGTTTGCGTACCATTCAGAACCCAAAAGACCTTTTTCTTCACCCGTCACTGTCATAAACAAAATACTACGGCGAGGACGCTTTCCTTCAGCTGCTGCCTTACCAAAAGCCTCCGCTAATTCCATCACCGTTACCGTTCCAGAACCATCATCGTTTGCGCCGTTGTTGATTTGGCCGTCTGCAGATACTCCGATGTGATCGTAATGCGCCGTTAAAACAACGATTTCTTCTTTCTTGTCAGTACCTTCTAAGTAACCTACCACGTTATACGTGTCTACCGGCTTCTCTGTTCTCTCGATCGTTACTTCGATAGGAGCTGCTTTGAATTTAGACGAAACTGATTTTTTCTCAGACGCTAAAGTGGCCTTGTAGGCTAGAAGTTCTGCCTCCGTTGTTCCTAAGATTTCAGCCGCAGCCTCTGATGAGATAACGAAAACCGGTGCTTCGTTTGCTGCTGAAGCTGCATCAGCAAAAGCCATACGCTCATTACCAAAACGTTTCATCATCGCTTGACGTTGACGTACTTGGCTGCCAAAAGTTTTCGTATCCCGATCCGCGATCAAGATTAAACCTTTCGCTCCAGCTGCTTGTGCGCGCTTTAACTTTTCTTTCCAACCATCGCCTTTACCGAAAACGGATGGATTTTTAGAACCTGAAAGCACGTAATTGCCAGAAGCATCCTTAGCCTCGCCTTCGAAAGCTAAAACCATTTTTCCTTTGGCATTTAATTTATCAAAATCAGTGTAGCCACCTTGCTGAACCCCAAAGCCAGCAAATACCATTGGGAATTTTGAATTAGCAGCCACTGGCGCTAAAGCACTCGCCATCATGTCGACTAGGTATTCGTATTTCTTTCCTTTAGAAGTAATGAAAACGTTCGTCCAGGCGCGGTTCACTAGGTCCACTTTTTGGAAATAAGACCCATTCACCGGCGCAATGCCTGATTTCTTAAAGGAATCTGCAATGTAGTTAGCGGCCACTAATTGTTCTGCCGAACCCGTATTACGTCCTTTTAAGCTATCGGAAGCGATAAAAGTCAAGTGTTTTTTCAGATCATCCGCTCTGATGGACAGCGCGTAAGGAACTGGATCTCCCTGCGCAATGGCGCTCATCGGGATTAATTTAGCAGCTAAAAATAGCCCTAAAACATAGATGTTAGTTTTTTTCATTTTTCGAAACAAAATTTAAGAAAGCGAAGTTAAGAATCTAAAAATAAATCGCTAAAAAAAGATTAAATTTGTGGCGATTTTCTTATCCAAATTCTCAACATTCATGACCTTAAATTACACTTATCAGGAAGACTTCTCTTTACGTCATAACAATGCAGACGCTGCTGACATAGCCGCCATGTTAAAAATCATCGGCGTAGATAGTTTAGATACACTTATTCAACAAACCGTCCCTGAGAAAATTCGCTTAACGCAAGGGCTTCGTTTGCCAGAACCGAAATCTGAATTCGCATTCTTGCGTGATTTTAAAGCGATGATGGGCCAAAACCAGATCTTCAAATCACACATTGGTTTAGGCTATTCGGATACAATAGTACCCACGGTCGTTTTGAGAAATATTTTAGAAAATCCATCTTGGTACACGGCCTACACGCCATATCAAGCAGAAATCGCACAAGGTCGTTTGGAAATGTTATTAAACTACCAAACGATGATCATCGACTTAACCGGCATGGAATTAGCGAACGCGTCCCTTTTGGATGAAGGAACGGCGGCAGCGGAAGCCATGACGATGTTATATGGACAACGTCCAGCAGAACGCAACCAAGCCGAGGCTTATTTCGTTTCTGAATTATGTCTTCCACAAACCATCGACTTATTAAAAACGCGCGCAGAACCTATCGGCATTGAAATCGTTGTGGGCGACCACCGCAATTTCGACGTAACCGACGCGCGTTTCTATGGAATGATGTTACAATACCCAGCTTCGAATGGCGAGGTATTTGATTATAGTGCTTTAATCGCTGCAGCGAAAGAGAACGGATTGCAAGTGGTTGTGGCAGCAGATTTATTAGCCTTGACTTTATTAACGCCTCCGGGTGAAATGGGTGCAGATGCGGTAGTAGGTGTTTCTCAGCGCTTCGGGGTACCGATGGGCTTTGGAGGTCCACACGCTGGATTCTTTGCAACAAAAGAAAAATACAAGCGTAATATTCCAGGTCGTATCATCGGAGTTTCCGTAGATGCAGAAGGAAACCGCGCCTTACGTATGGCGCTTCAAACACGCGAGCAACACATTCGCCGCGAGAAAGCGACGTCTAATATTTGTACAGCGCAAGTTTTATTGTCCATCATGGCCGCTTCCTACGCGATTTACCATGGCCCACAAGGCTTGAAGAAAATCGCTGAAAAGGTATATGGGTTAACGGAACTCTTAGCGGTGAATCTACGCAAACTAGGTTTCACTTTAGTGAATACACACCATTTCGATACACTAACGATTGAGACAGGTGCGCAAACGGCGGACTTACGTGTTTTGGCAGAAAAAGCAACACGCAACTTACGTTATACGTCGACTACGACTAGCATCTCTTTAGATGAGACGACGCAGGAAGCTGATGTAATCGAAATCATCTCGTTCTTCGAGACCTTAAAAGGCGCGAAAACGGCAGAGAAAAATGTTACCTGGGCGATCCCGGCAGCCTTAACTCGTAGCTCGACTTTCTTAACAAACAGCGTGTTCAATAAATACCATTCAGAGCACGGGATGTTACGTTATTTGAAATCATTGGAATCAAAAGATTTATCGATGGTTCATTCCATGATCTCTTTGGGTTCATGTACGATGAAATTGAATGCAACGACGGAGATGATTCCGGTAACATGGCCAGAATTAGGCAAAATGCACCCATTCGCACCGGCTACTCAGACTAAAGGTTACCAGCAATTAGTAGCTGATTTGAATGAGTGGTTATGTGAAATTACGGGTTTTGCCAAAATGTCCATGCAGCCTAACTCGGGAGCACAAGGCGAATATGCGGGTTTGATGACCATTCGTGCGTACCACGCCTCTCGCGGAGATCATCACCGTGACATTGCAATTATACCATCTTCCGCACACGGAACTAACCCAGCTTCTGCCGTTATGGCAGGAATGAAGGTGATTGTTTCTCCTTGCGATGCAAGTGGAAATATTGATATGGCTGATTTAACGGCCAAAGCCTTAGAACACAAAGACAACCTCTCTTGCCTTATGATCACGTACCCAAGTACGCACGGGGTATTCGAGGAGACCATTCAAGAGATTTGCGAGATCATTCACGAAAACGGTGGTCAAGTCTATATGGACGGTGCGAACATGAACGCGCAGGTAGGATTAACTTCCCCTGCACGCATCGGAGCAGACGTTTGTCACTTGAACTTACACAAGACTTTCTGTATCCCTCACGGAGGTGGTGGCCCAGGCATGGGACCTATCGGAGTGGCGCCACAGTTAGTTCCTTTCTTACCAGGACACGTACATGACGGAACTTCGGGTGCTGTTTCTGCTGCTCCAGTGGGATCTGCAAGTATTTTAGCGATCTCTTACGCTTACATCGCGATGATGGGAGGAAAAGGCTTAACCACGGCAACCGAAATCGCTATTTTAAATGCGAACTACATCAAGGCGCGTTTAGAAAAAGAATTTAGTATCCTATATACAGGAACACAAGGACGTAGTGCACATGAGATGATCGTAGATTGCCGTCCGTTCAAATTATCCGCTGGCGTAGAGGCCGAGGATATCGCGAAACGTTTAATGGATTACGGCTTCCACGCACCTACCCTTTCTTTTCCAGTAGCTGGAACCTTAATGATTGAGCCTACCGAGTCAGAAAACAAAGACGAATTAGATCGTTTCTGCGACGCACTTCTAAGCATTCGCGCCGAGATTCGCGAAATCGAAGAAGGCAAAGCGGACAAAGCGTCGAACGTATTAAAGCACGCTCCTCATACGCAATCTGTCGTCTTATTAGGTGAGTGGAATCGCCCTTACTCTCGTGAGAAAGCGGTATTCCCTTTGCCTTATGTAAAGGCGAATAAGTTTTGGCCAATGGTTTCTCGCATCGACTCCGCTTATGGAGATCGCAACTTAGTTTGCGCTTGCGAACCGATGGAGAGTTATATGTAATATTAATTCTTAAGGGATTGACTTAATGGGACTACAGAAACCACCTCAAATGAGGTGGTTTCTTATTTAACGGCAGGAGTAGCAAAAGTCGTAGTCGAATTGCTAATTCATTAATTACTTTCTTATTCGCATATTATGTTCACACTCCTTATAACCATGTTCTCATCTTACTACATTAACACAAACTAATTAGAATTTTTCCTAAATTAGCCACAACTAAACCTATTTAACCACCCTCTATTATTTCATTCCCATGCGGCATCGTCTCCCCTATTTTTGCCTATTTTTATTGATTCAGTTGGCTGCTCAAGCGCAGCAAATACGCGTTGGCGCTGCACTCCGGGTCATCACGCCCGATCCACTACTACCTGTTTCAGGAGGAATTGGGGTTCCACATCCTGTTACAGAAAAGCGCGGTGATCTATTTGCACGCGCCATGGTCTTTGAACAAGGAAACACGCGATTTGCCATTGTGAATGTCGACAATCTGGGCTGGACATCCATCTTAGGCAACCGCTCCCGTGCCCTAATTAAAGGCATTGCGCCTGAGAATGTATTGATTGGAGCCACACATACGCACAGCGCACCTGATGCGTATGGTTTTCCAGACATGTCCGGAAAAAGCTATGCCGATTTGAAGTATTTAGACTGGTGTGTAAAGCAAATTGCTGATGCTGTAAATGAGGCAACAGCCCGCTTACAACCTGCTACTTTAAAGGTAGCCATGGGGGAAGCAAAGGGTAAAATAGCCTATAATTATTATGCTCCCGCTTTATATGATCCCCGTTGTGGCGTAATTCAAGCCACAGCAACTTCAGGTCCAAACGTAGGAAAACCCATTGCAACCTTAGTTAATTATGCCGTCCATCCAGAAGTATTAGGGAACAGCCGAGGTATTTTGAGCCCCGACATGATTGGGCCTATGTATCAAAAAATTGAATCGACTATTGGCGGTATCGCCTTATTCATGAATGGAGCTCAGGGAGGAATGGTAACCGCAGATACCCGTTTGGAATATGTGAAAGAAGGCCAAAATCAAAAAGAGGCGAATACCTGGGAGGAATGCATTCGCATCGGCGAACTATTAGCTGATGAAGCGATGCGCATTGTAGCGGCGGCACCCGTACTGACGAACCCTTCCTTGTATTGTACTTCGCGAAAAATTTCATTCCCTATTGATTCCGAAATCATGCGGTACATCCTGAAAAAATCACCCTTACAATTCGAGGGTGGAAAAGAAAATCAGGTGACGACCCAACTCAATCTTTTGAATATCGGACCAGCACAAATTTTAACCGTTCCCGGAGAAGCGTTACCCAATGTAGGCTATTATGTGAAACGAAATATGAATAGCACGATGCCCTTTTTATTTGGTTTGACAAATGATGCATTTGGCTATATGTTAGCCAAAGTTGACTTCAATTCCTTCAAACGCTACGAATACGTCTCCCAAACTTCATTGGGTGAAATGACCGCCGAAATCTACATGGAGCAAGCCTTGAAATTAGTAAAGGAAAGTCCCAAGCCACAAAATTAATCTACCTTAGATGCACAAATTAGTCCTTATAACCATTTTATTAGGGAGTTCGATGGGTTTATTCGCCCAAAACAATATCAGCCCCATCACATCATCCATGCTTATTTTCCCTGCACAGGATAAACATGTACACGGAAGTAGCTTAGTCGCTTTACCCAACGGAGATCTTCTGTCAGTCTGGTTTTATGGGAACGGTGAACGAAATTCAGACGATGTAAAATTGATGGGAGCCCGACTCTCCAAAGGATCTAAGGTATGGAGTGAACCTTTTTTAATGGCAGATACCCCTAATTTGCCCGATTGCAATCCAGTCTTATTTTTAAACCAAAAAGGAAAATTATTCTTGGTCTGGATTGCCGTACAATCGAATCGCTGGGAACAATCCATTTTGCGTGTTAAAACATCCACCAACTACACGGCATCTGGAGCCCCCATTTGGGAATGGCAAGACAATATTTTATTAAAAATGGATGACCGCTTTGCCCAAGAGATCACCGCAAAACTTAAACA
>JBIILT010000046.1:0-8499 GCA_044338355.1 Aquirufa sp. | reverse complement strand
CAATGGGAAGTCTACTATTTCCACGAAGACGCAGAATTCAATGACCCACACTACGCTTCACAAGATGCCTCAGCTTGCTGCATGCCTCCAGAAGCAGTCGCAGTAGAAAAACCAAAATTAAAAATCGCCGAAGTGCAAGCCGCAAACGCTTGCGCCCCAGGCTCAGGATGTTGCTAAGATGAAGGATATGTTAAACCAAAATTTGGACCAAATTCTCTCCCTCGACATCCCAGCCGAGCGCCGAGAAATTCTACAAGTCTTGATCGATTATATCAAAGACAAACGCAAAAAGGAGCAGCCGATTCGCCTGAATTTCATCTGTACGCACAATTCGCGCCGCTCTCAATTCTCGCAAGTCTGGGCCCAAACCGCCGCCGACTATTTCCAAATTCCCGCTCAATGTTATTCAGGTGGGGTAGAAGTGACGGCTTGCAACGAACGCACTGTAGCTTCCTTAGAGCGAATGGGTTTCATTGTGTCTAAACACGGGCATTCCAATCCCATCTATTTCGCTTTGCACACCCAAGATTCACGTCCCATTATTCTATTCTCAAAATTATACGATGACGTCATCAACCCGCATGGCATTTTTGCAACGGTAATGACCTGTTCACACGCAGACGAAAATTGCCCTTTCATCCCAGGTGCTGAAGCGAGAATTCCAGTTCGATATGAGGATCCGAAGGCCTTTGATGATACATCTGAGGAGGCTGCGCAATATGATGCAAGATCGAGACAGATTGCGGGGGAGATGTTTTATGTTTTTTCACGCGTAAGCGTGTAAAAAAAGAGTAGAGATAGGAGAGTATAGAGTAGAGATATTGTGATCCCATCTTTACTCTCTACTCTCTAATCTATAAACTAAGAAGTATGATCTCTACTAACCAGCCACTTCCCCTTCACCTTCTTCATCAACAACGTAAAATAACCTCCAGCATCACCCACTGTCGGTCTAGTTAAGTGCCATTTGCCTAATACCCAAGCGGTTTTTCCATCTGTCACATCAATTTCTTGTATGTCAAAATCCAAGGTTCCCATAGTCTCGCGATTTGGGTAGGATTTTAAATAACGCTGCAGCGTAGCCTCCCAGCCTGACACGACGCCTGACTTTCCAATGAACTTCAGGTTAGGTGATTTTTCATAGTATTCCATAAAGCCTCTTACATCGCCAGCGTTCCAAAGTGTAATCTGAGTATTCAGGACAGACTTAATTTCGTTTTCATCTTTATTTGTTTGAGCAAATAGGAGAGTGGGGAGGAAGAGAAGGAGGAGTATTTTCATTGTAGATTATAGATAAGAGAGTAAAGAGTATAGATAATAGAGCAAAGATAATAGAGAATGGTAAATGGTGAATGGTAAATGGTAAATGGTGTTTTTTTCCTCAGGACTCATTCCCTCCGACTATCGACTATCGACTCGTGACTAGCGACTACTGATTACTGGATACTGACTACTGTTTGCTGCATTTCGTCTCAATTTTACAACAACAATTTTAAAAAACAGATTATTGTATCATTTTTTGCATAATAATAAATTAGACCTATGATTAAGAAAATTACCCTCGCCATTTTGATGACATTTCCTGTGCTTTCTTCGCTTGCGCAGGCCCCAGATGAAAATCGTTTTGTTAAATCGATCCTAGTAGACAAATTGGATGAACCGATGGAGTTTACCTTTTTGCCGGATGGACGTATTCTTTTCGTGGAAAGAAAAGGGGATGTAAAGTCCTATGATACAAAGACCAAAGAAACCAAGACTATCGCTCACTTAAATGTGAATACAAAATACAAGAATCGCCTAGGTCAAGAGCGTGTGGCAGAGGAAGGTTTGATGGGTATTGTTTTGGACCCTAACTTCAGCAAAAATCATTGGTTATACCTTTATTATGCTCATCCAACTGAGACGAAGCACATTTTAGCTCGTATGGAATTGCGTGGGGATGAGTTGTTAGTAGAGCAACAAAAAGTGCTTCTAGAGGTTCCGACGCAGCGTGAGGAATGCTGCCATACGGGTGGTGGAATGGTTTTTGACAAATCAGGAAACTTGTTTTTAACCGTAGGAAATAACACAAGTAATAGTAATTCAGATGGTTACGCGCCTATCGATGAGCGTCAGGGTCAGGCGTATTGGGATGATCAACGCGGAGCCTCAAATACGAATGATTTACGTGGAAAGATTTTACGCATTCACCCAGAGGCGAATGGAACGTATACGATCCCCAAAGGAAATTTATTTGCTCCTGGCATCCCTAAAACGAAGCCAGAAATCTATACGATGGGTCACCGCAATCCTTGGAGACCTAGTATTGATTCGAAAACAGGTTACTTGTATTGGGGCGAGGTAGGTCCGGATGCATCGGTGGATTCAGAGAAAGGCCCTCGTGGTTATGATGAATATAATCAGGCCAAAGGTCCAGGTTATTATGGATGGCCTTATTTCATCGGAAATAACCAGGCCTATGCGGATGTAAACTTTGAGACGATGGCTATTGGGCCTAAGTTCAATCCTGCGGCTCCAGTGAACGAATCACCTAACAATACCGGTTTACGTGAATTGCCTGCGGCAACGAAGGCGATGATTTGGTATCCCTATGGAACTTCAGAGGAGTTTCCTTTAGTAGGTTCATCTGGTCGTTCAGCGACGGGAGGTCCGGTTTTCAGAAAAGCAGATTTTGCTGGGGCGAAACGTGCCTTTCCTTCGTATTATGATGGTAAGTGGTTGATAGTGGAGTTTATGCGTGGCTGGATTATGGCCGTTACAATGGATGAAAAAGGGGATTACAAGTCGATGGAGCGCTTTATGCCTTCGACGACTTTTGGTTCAGCGATCGATATAGACTTCAGTCCTGAGGGAGATTTATACGTATTAGAATATGGTTCTGCTTGGTTCCGCGGAAATGAGAATGCTCGTCTAGTGAAGATCGAATACCAAGGAGGAAACCGCAAGCCCTATGTAGAGGTTTCTGCAGCGAAGAAGGCAGGTGCAGCACCGTTTACTACAATATTATCCGCAGAAGGGACGAAAGACTTTGATGGAGATAAATTAACTTATACATGGACGGTGAAGAAGGCTGGTAAAATCGTGAAGAATTTAGCAGGTGCGTCTGCTACTTTGAGCTTGAAAGAGGCAGGTAAATACCAAGTGAGCTTAAGGGCGGCTGATCCGAAGGGATTATCGAATACGGCTTCTTTGGAAATATTAGTAGGTAATGAAGCTCCTGAAGTGGATATCGCAGTAGAAGGAAATAAATCATTCTATTTCGAGGGACAGCCTCTGAAATATGCAGTGAAAGTCGAAGACAAAGAGGATGGTTCTTTAGGAAAAGGAATCGCACCCGAGGCGGTTGCTGCAACGGTTGATTATGTAGCGTCTGGTTACGATCCAATCGAGATGGCACAATCGCACCACAAGGCTGATAGCGATTTATTTGCTTCTGCAGGTCTTCGTTTAATCAATGCGAGTGATTGTAAATCATGTCACCAAATGTCTGTACGTTCAGTAGGGCCTTCGTATAAAGAAGTGGCTGAGAAGTACAAAGGCCAAGATATGATAGATAAATTATCAGAGAAGGTAATTGTGGGTGGAATGGGCGTTTGGGGAGAGCACGCGATGTCAGCTCACCCGAATATCTCAAAAGCAGATGCGAAATCCATGGTTAATTATATCTTGAGTTTAGGGGATGCCAAAGCAAGCAATGCAATTGGCGTGGCAGGAACATTAGGTTTGAAAAAGCCAGCGGATCAATCCTCTTCTAAAGGGGTATTCGTTGTTCGTGCGACCTACTTAGATAAGGGAAATAAGAAAATGGCTCCAGTTCAATCCGAGAAATGGTTGTTCTTGCGTGATCCTGCCTTGAATGTGGAGAAAGCAGATATCACAAAAGGTATTTTGCAATTAATCACGCCAGGTCGTTCGACGAATATGGTGGGTCAAAACCCGTACTTAGGCTACAAAGGCTTAGATTTATCGGGTATTTCGACAATCGAAATTGCTGCCTCAGCACAAGCACGAGCGAATGCTGCGGGTGGTGTGATTGAAATTCGTTTGGATTCTCCTACCGGAACAGTCATTGGTCAAACAACTCCAATCCAAGTTGCACAAGGTGGAATGGGCGGACCTCCTCCAGCAGCGGCAACACCAGGAAAAGGTGCACCACTAGGAACAGGAGTTGCGGCTCCGGCAGCAGCTGCTTCAGCAGCAGCCCCAGCGGCACCTGCGGGTCAAAGAAGAATGGCTGGTCCAGCTGCCCAAAAAGTAGCCATTCAAGCAACTTCTGGTTCTCATGATGTCTATTTTGTGGCAGTTAACCCGAAGGCAACTGAGCAACAAATTGTGGTGCAGATTTCGGGTATTGAAATGAAAAAATAGTCATTCGATTATAGTAATTCTGGGGTTCTCTCTGCTTTAATAGTGAGAACCCCTTTTTTATGCGCTATACATTTTTATTCTTGTTGCTTTCTGGGTCTGTTTTGGGTCAAAAAAACATCACCACAGCTTCTGATGCTACAGCGCCTTTGCATGCCTTGCAGCCAGATTATCCCACGCCTTATGGGGCGCCTACAGCCGAAAATATCCAAAAAACCATCGATCGAGTATTCACCTATTTAGAGGTCGTAACTCCGAATCGCTTTGTTGATAAGACGAGCGGAGCAGAGGTGAAAACATATAACGCGAATGCCATTTTTAGCAAAGGCGATTTTCGCCCTATTTCGTACGAATGGGGAGTGACTTATTCTGGGATGTTGGCCTTAACGGAAGTAACTGGTGACGTGAAATACAAGAACTATGTTTTTAATCGCTTAAATCTGATTAATTCGGGTGTTCCTGAGGCCATTAAGATTCCCGCAGACCAATCCCACGTTTTACGAGGATTAGTTCATCCACGCGCTTTGGATGACATCGGAGCGATGGGAATGGCGGTTATTAAGGCCAAAAAAGCCGGTTTTTCGACCGATATGTCTTACATCACAAAGCGCGCCTCTGACTTCATCTTAAAAGAAGAACATCGGTTAGCGGATCGTACCTTGGTTCGCATTCGTCCTTTGCAAAACACCATGTGGTTAGATGATGTGTATATGTCCATTCCAGCCTTATTGCAATTAGGGGAGTATGAGGAGGCCGTTTTTCAGTTTAATGCGTATCAAAAGCGGATGTTCAATCCCAGCTTGAACATCTATATGCACGGCTATTTAGTCGATGCGACAGAGCACCCGGAATTCCACTGGGGCCGCGCGAATGGCTGGGCCTTGTTAACGAATGCTGAATTATTGGAGTATTTGCCGGCAAATCACCCGGCACGTCCAGAAATGCTAAAACAATTAAAAAATCACTTAAAAGGCTTGATGGCCTTGCAAGATGGAACCGGATTTTGGCATCAATTACTAGACAAAAATGATTCCTATTTAGAAACCTCTTGCACAGCGATTTATACCTATGTGATGGCCAAAGGTATCAACAAAGGCTGGTTAGATCCTAAAACCTTCGGCCCCGCAGCTATCTTAGGCTGGAATGCCGTGAATACCAAAGTAAACGAAAAAGGCCAAGTAGAAGGAACTTGTGTGGGAACAGGCTTAGCCTGGGACCCCGCCTTCTATTACCATCGACCTATTTCACCTTACGCAGCACACGGCTACGGACCCGTTTTATTAGCCGGAGCAGCCATGCTGGATTTAGTGAAGCATTACAATTACCAAATCAATGATTCCGCCGTACATTTGAAATAATATGAAAAATACGTTTGACTTAACAGGAAAAATAGCGCTAGTTACGGGATGTAAGCGAGGAATTGGAATGGCGATGGCGCTAGGTTTAGCGGAGGCTGGAGCTGATATTATTGGTGTTTCGGCTTCATTAGAATTCTCCGAGTCTGACATCGAAAAAGCAGTTACCGGCTTAGGTCGCAAATTCAAAGCCTACCAGGCAGACTTCTCTAACCGCGATTCGCTGTATGCTTTCATCAATCAATTGAAAGCTGATTATCCACGTATCGATATCTTAGTCAATAATGCGGGTACTATTTTGCGTAATCCGGCGGCGGAACATTCTGATGAATTTTGGGATGAGGTATTGGAAGTGAACCTTTCGTCTCAGTTTATATTGAGCCGTGAAATCGGTTCTCGGATGATTGCTCAAGGCAGTGGTAAAATTATATTTACAGCTTCTTTATTGAGTTTCCAGGGCGGTATCAATGTTCCAGGGTATGCTGCCAGCAAAGGCGGTATCGCCCGCTTAACGATGGCTTTAGCAAACGAGTGGGCAGGGAAGGGTGTGAACGTGAATGCGATTGCTCCTGGCTATATTTCTACCGATAACACGACGGCATTGCGCGAAGATAAAGACCGCAGTGCTTCTATTTTAGGACGAATTCCGGCGGGAAGATGGGGAGAACCAGAGGACTTTAAGGGTCCAGTGGTTTTCTTAGCATCGGATGCCTCTAACTATGTACACGGAACCATTTTAACCGTTGATGGCGGCTGGATGGGCCGATAGGAGAGTAGAGATAATAGAGCATAGATAAGAGATAAAAATCTATACTCCATACTCTCTGCTCTATAATCTATACTCTATAATCTCTACTCTATAATCTATACTCTTTACTCTATAATCTCTAAACTAATAATTATGAAACGAATTCTTTTTCTCACCCTCCTCTCCTCCTCCCTTTTCGCGCAGAAAATAGACGTGGACAAACAAATCGCTTTAGCTGGCCAACAATATCAGTTGATGCTTGCTGCTCGGCCAGATACAAGCACAACGATTCACTCGGCAAAACAAGATGGTACGTATAGCAATAAGCCGTCTAGCTGGTGGTGTTCAGGATTCTTCCCGGGCGGACTTTGGTACCTGTTTGAAAAGACAAAAGACCCGAAGTGGGAATCTGCGGCGCGTTTATGGACGGCAGCGGTCAAGAAGGAGCAATACAATACAGGGACTCACGATTTAGGGTTTATGATGTTTGACTCGTTTGGGAATGGCTTGCGCTTGACCAAAGATCCAGAATACAAGAAGGTATTGATTCAATCAGCTAAGTCCCTAGCAACGCGTTTTGATCCGAATATTGGTTTGATTAAGTCTTGGAATGGGTTTAAAGGCGGTTATAAATATCCCGTTATCATTGATAATATGATGAATTTGGATTTGTTATTCTGGGCTTCTAACGAGACTGGCGATCCCCGTTTTCGTCAAATTGCGCTTACGCATGCAGACAATACAATGAAGCATCATTTTAGACCGGATTATTCTAGCTATCATGTGATTTGTTATGATGTGGATGGAAAGGTTTTGGCCAAAAAACAACACCAGGGCTACCAAGACGAGTCTACCTGGACACGCGGACACGCCTGGGCGATGTACGGCTACGTAGAAATGTACCGCAATACCAAGGATAAAAAATACCTAGACTTCGCCCAAAAAATCTCCGATTTCTACTTGAATCACCCGAATATGCCATCTGATAAGATTCCCTATTGGGATTTCTATGCGCCTAACATCCCGACAGAGGAGCGTGATGCTTCAGCAGGTGCGATTGCAGCGTCTGCCTTACTGGAATTGAGTACGTATTCTGGGGAAAAAGGAAAGCGTTACTACGCAGATGCGGTTAAGATGTTAGAATCCCTTTCTTCGCCAGCTTACCGGGCGGCTTTAGGTGAAAATAACCACTTCTTGATCAAGCATTGTGTAGGTGCGAAATCGTTAAATTCAGAGATTGATGTACCGTTAATCTATGCAGATTACTATTATTTAGAAGGCTTGTTGCGCTACCAAAAAATGGCTAAAAAATAGACGGCTTTTTGGGCTGAATTTCGTACCTTTGTGGCTTCAATTTTATCAAGCCCCATGTCAGTAAAGAAAATTCAATCAGCCTTAATTTCGGTTTATTACAAGGACGGTTTAGCGCCCATTATTCAAGAGCTTCATAAGAACGGAGTGACACTTTATTCTACGGGAGGGACGCAGTCTTTCATCGAAGAATTAGGTATTCCCGTGATTGCAGTCGAAGATTTAACGGGGTATCCGTCCATTTTTGGCGGTCGCGTTAAGACCCTACATCCGAAAGTTTTTGGTGGAATTTTGCACCGCCGTGATCTTCCTGAAGATGTTGCAGTAGCCAAACAATACGACATTCCAGCCTTGGATTTAGTGATGGTGGATTTGTATCCATTCGAAGAAACAGTAGCTTCTGGAGCTTCTGATGAGGATATTATTGAGAAAATTGACATTGGCGGTATTTCTTTAATCCGCGGTGGTGCGAAGAATTTTAATGATGTATTAATCGTTTCTTCTCGTGAACAATACGTGGAAGTTTCTGCGATTTTTGCGGCCCACGGTTCTACTTCTACTACTTTAGAGGAGCGTAGACGTTTTGCAGGTAAAGCTTTCGCGGTTTCCTCCCATTATGATGGAGCAATTCAACGTTATTTCGCTGGTCAATCAGCCGATTTAGCCAATTATACGACCTTGCCAGCACACGGCTTGCGCTACGGAGAAAATCCGCATCAG
>JBIILT010000045.1:0-8538 GCA_044338355.1 Aquirufa sp. | reverse complement strand
AAAACATCTTACAGGTCATATGAGGGTAGATATTCTATCTATATCGATGATAATAATTTAGTTGCGTTTTTTCAACCAGGTCCGAGTAGTATGATTATATCCACTCCATTAACTCCCTACTTAGATAACAAATTCCATAATCTAACATTATCGATTAATCGTTCTTCCATGATGTATTTATACGTGGATGGGGTAACAGTAGGAACACCCGTTGATGTAAGTAGTACGAGTAGTTTCAACCCAAATTCAAGTGATAAGTTTTACATCGGTTCGTACGGAAGTAGCGATGGTCAAAATCCGCTATACTTTTTTAAAGGCAATATAGGTCAAGCATTAATCTACAACCGAGCACTTACTGCACAGGAAGTTTCCACCAATTTTAATGGGCTTAAATCCCGTTTCGGTTTATAAAACGAATTCGTACAATCAATATCCCCAAACCCAGTGGACGATGTTCATTGGGTTTTTATTTAGGCCGGATGACGAAAATCAGATTAGAGATTATAGATTAGAGAGCATAGATAATAGATAACCCACCTCTACTCTATACTCTATAATCTCTACTCTAAAAATACGTGTTCACCGCAAATTCAAACTGATCCATAAAAATCCGTTTAAACGGCTGGATATTCGTTTGCTCATAAAATACGAGCATCGCCTTCTTGTATTCGAGCGAATCGATGGTTCTAAAGGAAATAGGACAATAGTTATTATTCAAAAGAATCGCGTTGCTGATGATGCGAGCCGTGCGCTTATTCCCATCTGAAAAGGGCTGAATGTAGGAGATTAACACTAAAACTAGCAAGGCCTTTTCGAACACGTTTTGCTTGACATTAATGAGCTGGCACATTTCGGTTAGCGCCTCTTTGATTTGGAACTCGTTATCCAGGGGAGTATAATTCGTGCCGGAAATACCCACTCTTGAATTGCGAAGATTTCTGGCGATGTCTAATTCTTTGGCCAAAATACGATGAATATCCTCTATACTCGAAACCGTCAACGGGTTCATATAAGTCGGATTCTGAATGATAAAATCAATCGCATCCTTATGATTCAACAACATGATTGCCTCGTCCTTCGTTTTCCCTGCCGCCGTCTCTTTATCCTTTAACAAGCGCTCCGTTTCTAGCAAAGAATAGGTGTTTCCCTCTATTTGAGATGATTTCCAGCTTAAATCAATCGCTAAACGTTCTAATTCTTTCTTGTATCCATCTGACGATAATTTCGCGGCATTGGAAGTATGCTTCTCCTGCAATACATCTAAAAAAACCATTTCCACCTCCGTGAAAAGTGCGAGATTTTTTAAGGTTTCACTGATTAAGTCCAAATCAAAGGATGCCTGAATGGTTCTCTCATCAATTTCTCTACTAAAGTATTCACCTAAATCCAGCGGACTTAATACTGCAAATCCAGGACTTATTTCATAGCGGCTTCCCTTCAGTTCCCCTACCTTGATCAATAAACCTTGTGCGCACAAATCCTGAAGTGATCTTCGCAGAGTAACCACGCTGATAGGCAGACCTAATCCCACTAAAATTTCCGTCGACGAACTTTGGGGATGATCTTTTACAAATTGAATGATTTCAGAATCTCTATTTACGGGCCTTAGGGGCATGTTTTCCTTTTTATCGATCACAAAAATACACTATATCGATCACTTTATACTCTTTTATGATCGATAAAATCATTTTTCATGAGCGATAAAACGGTGGGTCTGTTCTGTAATGGTCAGATTCAGGCAGGCCTATTTGTTAGCCATCGTTTTGGCAAAAATCAACTTCTTGATATTTTTACAAAAATTAACGAGTCCGGCGCACAGGTAATAAAGGCTATGATTACTTTAGTAGAATGAAACCACTACTACTACTCTTCTGCCTGCTTTTAGGTGCCTGCAAATCACAAGAGGTCTTACCAGAAAACTGTTTCAAAGGCAGGCTATCGTTGAAAGGGATTTGCAATAATTATGTTATTGAATTAGTCGAGGGAACGATAGACACCTCGAGAGTCGAAGCCCAATGGAAAAATCCAGACACGGGTAAAATCTATAAAAATGCATTCGCACTCTCTAATCCTTGCGCCTTACCAGTCAGCCTAAAAGAAGGGGATGAATTCTTATTCAAGTTAGATGCCAGCCAGCTGACTGCAGAATGCATTACCTGCAAAGCTTATTCCCCTACGCCTAGAAAAGCGCTACCCATCTCTATCTGCCCCTAATTGACTTTGAAATTCGTGATTTCATATCCGATTTCTTCGTCTGCAATCATTTCTGAAAAATCGAAAAACACGCTCGTAGGATAGCCGTAAGTTGGATTAAAATTCAATGTTTGCTTAACTGGTTTTTTATCGATGTTCTCCTTAATGACCTGCAATAATTCCGGGATCGTGTAGATGACCCCATAACGTTCTGCTTTGTTATAAGGCGCGCCATTTACGGTGGAAATCTTCCCATTTATCACCACAATTTGATTTGGCCCCACATATTCTAAAGGACAAAAACAGACCCTTTTAAACGAAAAGGAATAGTTTTCGATTTTCTTTTCGTTCCAAAGATTCAGGTTCACCGTCACGTCATCCAGTGGCTGCACGGTTTCGCAACCAAGAAATAAAAGAAAAATGGTGAGTGATAAATGGTAAATGGTGAATGAGCGCCAAGAGTTCAGCTTAGGCATAGTATTTATATTTAGATGGCAATATTGGAAAATAATTTATTAATTAGAACGATATATGAGATAAAGCGCTAAGATTTGTAGAAATACCAGCGAGTAAAATGAAAATAGAGATTTGGAGTGATATCATGTGTCCCTTTTGCTACATCGGCAAAAGGCATTTAGAAAAAGCCCTTGAAACATTTCCAGGGAAAGATTCTGTCGAGATCGAGTGGAAGAGTTTTCAATTAGATCCCACGATTCCAATGGACCTAGGCGAGGAGACGGGTTTTTATGACTATTTAGCGACCAGAAAAGGCATCTCCCTAGAGCAAGTGAAACAAATGCACGACCGCGTTTGTGAAATGGCGGAAGCGGTGGGCTTACACTATGATTTCGATCAGGCCAAAGTCGCTAATTCACTGAAATCCCACCACCTTATTCAGTTCGCAAAAGACCAAGGCAAAGGCGACGCCATCGAGGAACGCTTATTTCAAGCTTATTTTATGGAAGGCAAAAACCTAGCACACGATGAAGAGCTTGTGGCCTGTGGAGAAGCTGTCGGACTAGAGCGCGAAGGAATACTGAACGCATTACAAGACGAAAATTATGCTTACCGCGTGAAACAAGATATTCAAGAAGGAGAAAATCTAGGCGTACGCGGTGTGCCCTTCTTCGTTTTTGACAGAAAATACGGCATTTCAGGGGCAGAACCTATTGAGGTGTTTACGAAAACCCTTTTACAAACAGCAGCAGAATGAAAAATCTAGTGATTGCCTTTTTAGTTATGGTAAGTTTTGTAGCAAAAGCCCAAGATTCCACCTATGTCCGTTTAGAATTAAAAAATGGCAAAACGGTCGGCGGCCAACTAATCCAAAAATCTGAAACGGAAGTTTCAATCGCTACTTCAGATCTAGGTAAAGTCACCATTCCTTGGTCAACTATTAAATCTATGAATATGGTCGGGAAAGAGGAGGTAGATCAATTAGCGAATCCTCAACCCTCCCGCTATTTCTTCGCACCTTCAGCGATTCCCTTAAAAAAAGGGGATAAATACTATCAAAATGCCCTATTTCTACTTAATTCCTTCCAAGCGGGGATAACGGATCATTTCTCCATAGGAGGCGGATTAGTTGTTCCTTTTGCGATTTTTATTACCCCTAAAATAGGCTATCAAATAGCAGAGAAAGTACATGTGGGTGGGGGAATTCTGTTTGCGACATCCCTTATTCGAGATTTAAATTTTGGGGTGGGTACCGTATATGGTTCCTTTACTTATGGAACGAAAGAACACAATTTCACGCTAAATGCTGGTCTAGGGGCGGTAAATGAAAATACAGGCATGGGAAGCGAAGATTATAACTGGAAGTTCGCGAACAAACCGATGTTCACTCTATCTGGAATGACAAGGATCTCAAAAAAGGTCATGCTTATTAGTGAGAACTGGATATTTTCGACGAAGACCGTGAACTACGATGGTGCAACGGGCCAATACTTAAATACAGAAACTCAGTATAACGGAATAATATCCGTAGGGATAAGATTAATAGGGGAACGCTCAGCCTTCGACATAGGGTTTTTATCCCCTAGTTTCTCTGGCCCATCAGCGATCCCCTATTTAGCCTATAATATTAAATTCTAAAGGCTCTTTAAATACGCAATACTTAACGGCACGAATTGTACCTCTTGTTCGCTTTCATCTTCGATAAAGCAATGCTCGATACCGTTCTTTTTCGCTAGTTTAATGATCTGTTTCCAGTTACCTTGACCAGTTCCTACTGGCACATCGTTTTCTGCTGGAGTTCCGCCGGTTAAATCACCCGCAATTCCCTTACGCAAATCCTTTACGTGCATTAACTTAAAACGTGTAGGGTATTTCATCAATAATTTTTCAGGCATATCAGCGCCTCCGCCGTGCATCGTCCACAATACATCCATTTCGAAAGATACATAGTCCGGGTTCGTATTTTGGATGATGTAATCTAAAAGGGTTTCATTTTTGCCAAAAGGCTGGAACTCAAATCCATGGTCATGGTAGCAAAGTGTCAAACCATTTTCTTTGAACTTTTTACCCGCCTCATTGAATACAGCTACGGCATTTTTCGCTTCCTCTAAAGTAAAGCCTCCGCGTACTTTATGTGGAATCCAAGCACACATCACAAATTTAGCCCCTAAGATTTTAGCCTTTGCGATGGCCTCAGAAGGATTTGCTAATTCACTAAAATCCACCCCGGTAGATGGAATACTTATGCCACGATCCGCACACATTTGTTTGAATTGTTCAGGAGTTTGTCCCTTTTGAGCACCCCCTTCGATTTCCGTGATTCCCATCGATTGAATCAGGTCGAGCGTTTTTGCTACGTCTTTAGGAAATTGATTTCTAAAAGTGTAGGCTTGAACACCGATGGGATAGGTGTATAATTTCTGCGCGTGCGTGAATGCAGGCAATGCCAAAAGGCATACAATGACTAAATTTTTAATTTTCATAAGTATTGGTTTTGTGTAAAAATTGAAAGATCTATTTTAACTTCGTCGTATCTACTCGGCTAGGCGTATCCTTGCCAGAAATGATGCTAGTCGCGCTCGTCGCGATAGCCTTAATGATTTCGGTCATATTGTCTAAGTCTAAAGTCTGTACCTCATCACTCGCCTTGTGGTAATTAGGTTCACTGTCCATCTTCGATGTAGAAATGGTATGTGCAGGAACGCCTAATTCTGCTAGGGTTGCATTATCAGAACGGTAGAATAAGTTTTGATCTGGATAGGGATCTGGATAAAATGTAAATTGTGATCCCACTAAATTCTGCTTCAATATTTCTCCCATCGACGACTTCTCGTAACCCGTGATGTAAGCACTATTCTTGCCCCATTTGCTTTCTGTCCCGATCATCTCTAGATTAAACATGGCCATCACTTGATCTGGATTGAATTGCTTCGAGAAATAGGAACTTCCATGTCCCCCACTCTCCTCCGCAGTGAAAGCGGCAAAGATTAAGGTACGTTCGTTATTGCGTTTTTTAGCATAGTATTTTGCTAACATCACGATGGCAGTCGTTCCAGCCGCATCGTCGTTTGCGCCATTGTAGATGGAATCCCCTTGTACTGGTTTCCCTATTCCTAAATGATCGTAGTGGCCTGAGAAAATCACGTACTCATTCGGGCGACTTTTGCCGGGTAGGATGCCTACCACATTAGACAATTCCAAGCGATCTACTTGTAGGTTTGCCTTAATTTTAAAGGAAGCAGGCACCGTATTAGCCACGACAAAAATAATATTTGCCTGACCTTCTCTTAGTGGCCCTCTGCCAGAAAGACGCGGGATGAATTTAGCAAAGCTCTCGTGTAGAAAGGCAATCGTTGGTTTAGTCGCAGACATGATTCGGTAGGCGATTTGGCCAAAATTCTCTCCCTCCTTCACATTCACCACCTCGTAACCCGATTTCTCATCGATTTGTAGGGAGGTCTCTTTGGAAATAATCGCAACTTGTTTTGCCTCTAGTGATTTGTCATCCGCATTTCCTGAAACAGAAATAAGCTGGGACTTAAACATGGGGAATGTCTGCAAATAAGCCCCATTCGTTTTCTGCAATCCAGCTTTCTCGAATTCTCCTGCGATGAATTTCGCCGCTTTTTCGATTCCCGGAGTGAAAGGTTTTCTGCCTGCTAGTTCGTTAGAGGCTAAATAGGTTTCGATGCGCTCCGTTTCAACGCGCGTAATGATTTTATCGATTTTCTGCGCCTGAGCCAAAAAGGGCAGCGCTAAGAGTAAGAAGAATTTTTTCATCGGAAGATTTTATTCCGACAATATTACACAATTATCTACAGAAAAGGACTCCCCCATTTCTTGTTCGTGTAGACATCCTTCCCGGTTAAGGTGCGCAAAAAGGCGACCATGGCATTGATTTCATCAGGAGTCATTTGCAGATTTTGGCCTATATTATTTGGTCTTAACCGCGGATCCAAATTCGTATTTCTAGGTGCTGCAGCAATCGAATTATAATGATTCAATACCTGGCGAATGGTCTGTGAGGCCGCTGTATGCATAAAGGGAGTATTAGCGACACCGGCTGCGTTCATAATGTCTCGTAAAGACGGTGAGCGCGTATTATTGAGATCGAGTTGTGCACTTCCAATCACGCCGATGAAACCGTTATTTCGCGAGTTCGGGTCAATGTCAAACTCAGGCGCTTGGTGGCAACCTTGACAACCAAATCCTCCTCCAATTCGCACGCTGGCCGTATTAAAGATAGGTGGAGCTAAAAAGAGGTTCTTGCCGGCATTTTCCTGCGCCGTAAAGTTAGAAAAAGGGGCTCCATCATTAGGCGCTTGAGCTCGACCTATATCGTATTTAGAATCGAAGGACTGAATGCTTCTGATAAACTGGGCCACAGCCGTTTGCATCCGCGCCTCCGTAATTGTATCATCGCCGTAAGCGAGTTTAAATAATTCTTTGTAGTAACCGATGCCGCCTAGTTTTGCAACGAGAGAAGTGATATTCCCGCGTCCTGTTTGGCCACTAAATCCCATCTCTAAATGATCCACAATAGGCATCGTCACCTGAGCCTCTAAACTAGCTGCACGTTCGTTCCAAAAAAATTTCGCCTCATTCGCATAACGCGTATTAATCAACCGCATCGAATGCCGCTCCGTCCGGCCATTATCAACCCCTAAACTCGATATGGCCGTATCCCCAAACGCAAACTCTTGCTTGTGGCAACTCGCACACGAAATCGTATTATTAAAGCTGAGGTTTTTATCATAAAACAACACCCGCCCTAAGGTCGCGGTCTTATCCGAAATCGGATTCGCAGCCGTGTTATCCTTATTTACATAAGCCGGTTTTCCTTGTGCAGCATAATTATCTAACGCAACGGGATTAATCGATAAGGCTTTTTTAATCTCCGTATACGGATCAATGGCGACCACCGTCTCTAATGTATTTTCACTGCAGCTCCATAAGCCTACAGTCAGAACAAGAATAATATAGCGCATAAAATTTATTTTTTTCTTAAACGTAAAAGTAAGAAAAAAGTATACCACTGACCGAATAATCGACGAATCAGGGCATCCTGGGGACAAATTGACTAGGGCTGGCTTTTTTCAAAGTCTACAGCTAAATTTACCGATATAAACTCAAGAATGATTCATCGCCTATTTTCTGAACCCCTAACACCATCGAACAGCATAGCGCTAGATCTTAGTGCCGCTAGCAAGGAGTTGAATCCATCTATTTTCGGGAATATATCGGCTTTTTGCGCTTATATAAATCAGCATCTAGGGGCCAAAATCGGTGTAGGCGGCTACCTCGAACACCGCATCATCTACGAGGCGCATGAAAATTTCGCTACCACTTCTGAAGACTTCAGGAACATACATTTAGGCATTGATTTTTGGACGGCAGCAGGAACTCCCGTTTTCGCTGTGGCAGATGGCGTGGTACACAGTTTTCAAGTCAATCCAGGCTCCGGAAATTATGGGCCTACGATCATTTTACACCATCCCTCACTAGGTATATACAGTTTATACGGCCACTTGGCCTTTTCAGATTTGGACGGGCTATCTGTGGGAATGCCCATCGCTGCGGGTCAACTGCTTTGCCACCTAGGAGAGCCACACGAAAATGGCGGATGGCCTCCGCACTTACATTTTCAACTCATCCGCGATATGCAAGGATTTCAAGGCGATTATCCAGGCGTTTGTTCTCAGCGAGATCTGGCTTTTTATGCGGAAAATTGCCCAGATCCGGCTACTTATTCGTTGCCCTAAACGGTAATAGGCTGGTGAAAATCACCGCCTATTACAAGTCCTTTCATAAACAAATTTAAACCCTTGAACGCTACGGCTTTTTGGTGGTGATTTCGACCACCCCATTAGCTCCTTTTTCTGCGTATTT
>JBIILT010000044.1:0-8561 GCA_044338355.1 Aquirufa sp. | reverse complement strand
GCGCGGTTCTTTCTGCATGACTTTGGAATGAAAATGGCAAACCTCACCTTCCCCTAACAGACTTTGCACCGAAGTAACCATGCGCTTACAACGCGACATAAGCCCAAACGAATCATCTCCAGCGGTGAACCAAAGCGTCAATTTTGTTTTTTTGCCATTTTGATCATTCAGGTCAAATGCATGATTAACCACAGATTCATCTGTTGCTACCTGAAATAACAAGTCAATTTCTTCTTTAGAAAAAAAGTGGGGAACTTGGATATATCCATCCTGCTTGTAGGCAAGGATCTGAGATTCAGTTAACATAGTTTTCGGTTTTGTTGGCTGAATTTATGGATTATTTCGATAGGTTGTATCTGGGGGAGAGGAGATTATAGATATGAGATTAGAGAGTAGAGAGCATAGATTAAAGCACAAAGAATAAAGCACAAAGATTAAAGTTGGAATCTCCTGCGGAGATGACTGCATGAGATGTTTCTAAATGCATAAAAAATGGGGCCTGAGCCCCTAAAAAAAGAGTAGAGATAAGAGAGCACAGAGTATAGACGTAAATCTTCTATCTCTACTCTATAATCTCTACTCTATAATCTTCTACCCTCTACTCTATTATCTCCAAATTTTAATTCAAACTCCTTACTAGCCGCTGCTAGTCTTGCCATAATTTGTTCAGGTGACAAATCTTTCATCTCAAGACTGATTTTTGTTTTAATTCGACGGAATGTTTTTACTGTGTCAAAACCTTCCTTTACTCGTAATTCCTTTTTCATATGATTTCCCTTGGGGATTTAATTGGAATTTTAACATAACCATAGGCTGAATTTACGTGATTATAACCAGTAATTCTATCTGAGTTTACAATATGTTTGAAGTTCCAGCTTAAGAGTGCATCCACATTATATAAAGTAGCAGTAGCGATATGAATGCAGTCGTCCAAACTTGTATAACCCACTACTTTGTGTTTAATATAAAGGGCTGCTAATTCGAGACACTCGGGAGTTACTAAAATTTTTCGTTTGAATTCTATGGGGATTTTTTCTACTAATTTACTTATTCGACTTGGGGCTAGAATTAATTCTTCTTCACATAAATCGGAGTAGATGTATAAAATTTTACCTTCTAAAACAAGATCAAAAATTTGCTTCGTTTCTTTAGAAAATTCTGGATCAAAAAATCCATCAAATATGGAAGTGTCAAAATAGTAGCGCTGAATCATTTGAGAAATTAAATGTTCAGCAATCACCGGAATTAATAGGAACAACTGTGAAAATTACCTGGTAATCTGGTTAATTAATCATTTTACTGATAAAAAATGGGGCCTGAGCCCCTAAAAAAAGAGTAGAGATAAGAGAGCAAAGAGTATAGATATAAATCTCTACTCTATAATCTCCTCTCTCTACTCTATAATCTCCTCTCTCTACTCTATAATCTCAAATCTAAACAAGACCTAAATCCCCCTGTATAACCCCCACCTTCTTCTGCAATTCCGCATAAACTTTAAAGAAGTCTGCCGCAGAAGCTAAAGGTGCGTTTACAGAAACATAGAACTTGATTTTTGGCTCCGTTCCAGATGGACGGGCGGATACTTTAGATCCGTCAGCTAAGATGAGTTGAATGACGTTTGATGCCTCGATTCCTAAACCTACTTTGATAGGAGTGGATTCTCCCGTTAGTAAGTCAGTCGAAACTAAACCCTCGTAGTCCAAAACACGAACCGGCTTAGAACCTGCCACGGTTGCTGGGACGTTCGAGCGTAAGTTGATCATCATTTGTTTGATCTCCTCGGCGCCGGCTTTTCCTTTTTTGGTCAAGGAGATAAGACCTTCGTAGTAGAAGTTGTTCTCTACGTACATCTCGGCTAAGAAATCGAAGAGCGATTTGCCCTGGTCTTTCGCGTAGGCGGTTAATTCGGCGATCATCGCGCAAGAGGCCACCGCGTCTTTGTCGCGCACGGCATCGCCGATTAAATAGCCGTAGGACTCTTCGCCGCCGCCCAGGAATTTTTCTTTTCCTTCTAATTCGCGTATTACTTGGGCGATGTATTTGAAACCGGTTAGGGTATTATAGCAAGGAACGCCTTTTGAGGCGCACATTTTGTCGATTAAGTCGGTTGTCACGATGGTTTTCGCGGCGAACTCGTTGCCCTTTAAATCCGATACTTTTAATAAATAGTACAGGATCAAGCTGGCCATTTGGTTCCCGTTTAAAAGGGCCCATTCGCCGTCTGGGCTTTTTACAGCGGCACCCACGCGGTCTGCATCTGGGTCTGTTGCGATGACAAGGTCGGCATCGATTTCTT
Source organism: Aquirufa sp. (assembly GCA_044338355.1). Taxonomy (GTDB): domain Bacteria; phylum Bacteroidota; class Bacteroidia; order Cytophagales; family Spirosomataceae; genus Aquirufa. The sequence goes on along the minus strand of JBIILT010000044.1, from coordinate 6,265 downwards.
TGGCTTTGTTTAGGGCCAAAGTCAAAGCTTCCTTCTCCTCCGGATTCGGATAGATCACCGTAGGGAAATTACCATTCGGTTCCGCTTGTTCCTCTACTACCGTTACGGCCTCGAAACCTAGTAATTGCAAGGCTTGTGGAACTAAGGTAATTCCGGTTCCGTGGATAGGAGAGAAGACAATTTTGAGATCTTTTTGGCGCTTAATCACCTCCGGCTGGCGGCAGTTGACTAAAATAGTTTGTAGATATGCATCATCGATTGCTCCATCTAACAGGTGCAATAAAGCATCGTTTCCTGTAAATTTGATATCTGCAATGCTCGTAATCGCGTTTACTTCTGCAACAATATTCTTGTCGTGTGGAGCAACTACTTGAGAACCATCTGACCAATAGGCCTTGTATCCGTTGTATTCCTTCGGGTTGTGTGATGCGGTAATCACTAATCCCGCTTGGCAGCCTAAGTGGCGAACCGTGAAAGATAATTGTGGTGTAGGGCGTAAGGCTGGGAATAAAAAGACTTCGATGCCGTTCGCTGTGAAGATGTCTGCAGCGATGCGCGTGAATTCAGGCGAGTTGTTGCGAGAATCGTGGGCGATAGCTACTTTGATTTTTTGGCCTGGTAAAGATGCGTTTAAATAGTTTGCAAAACCTTGTGTGGCTGCGCCTACCGTGTATTTGTTCATGCGATTCGAACCTACTCCCATCTCGCCGCGCATACCCCCTGTTCCGAATTCCAGCGATTTGTAGAAGGAATCGGTCAAAGTCGTTTGATCTCCGTTCGCGATTAATTCCTGAATCGTCGCTTTCGTTGCAGCGTCGTAAGGGCCCGAAAGCCATTGGTCAATGTTTTGTTGAGTGGTTAAATCTAAGTTCATGTTACACGGATATGGTGCCGGTAAACACGTGTTTTGCCGGGCCTATTAGGAAAATATTAGTAAATCCAGAGATAGCATCGCCGTCGAAATTTACGGCTAATTCACCTCCTAGGGTTTTAATTTTTACGGGTGTTTGTACGTTTTGAAAAGTTTTAGCCACTAATGCCGCCGCCGTTACGCCCGTACCGCACGAATAAGTTTCATCTTCCACCCCGCGCTCATAGGTGCGAACGAAGAGCGTTTGGTCATCTAATTTCTCAACAAAATTAGCGTTAGTTCCATTGATGGGCTGGTATGCTTCGGAATAACGGATGGATGCACCTATATTTTTGACATCATAAAACTGTACCTGCTTTGTAAATCGCACGAAATGGGGTGACCCCGTATTGGTGAAATAATCGTCGTTGTGCTGCTCGATTCCCGGAACGTCCTTCATCTGAAGTGAGATGGTTTCGGGATTAATATAGGCCAAATGCGGCCCATCTACCGCGATGAAACTAGCTTTCTCTCTCACAATGCCTTGATCAGCTGCAAAGCGGACTAAACATCTGCCACCGTTTCCACACATAGTACCCGGTGTTCCATCGGAATTAAAATAGACCATTTTAAAATCATAGCCTTCAGCCTCTTGTAAAAGCATAAGGCCATCAGCTCCTATCCCAAAGCGACGGTGGCAAAGTAAAGCAATCGCTTCTTGATGTAGGTCAAAAGTCATCGCTCGATCATCGATCACCACAAAATCATTTCCAGTACCTTGGTATTTATAGAATTGCATACTGCAATATTAAGGATTTTAGGCTAAATACCGCTCCTTCATTATCCTAAGGTGGTGTTTTTCGTGTCCAGCGATCATCCACGCCCAGGCTCGTGCGCTCGTTTTTTTGCCATTCGCTTCGCCCATTTGGTTCCAATGTTTCGTTGAGAAGGAATGTAAAAGCGCTAATGTGGCTGTTCTAGTGGCTTTATACTGCGCTACTATAGCTGCCACCTCTTGTGTTTCGTACTCGGAGGCTGCTTGGTATTCATTTTCATCAAAACCAGGTAAGGGTGTTTTTTCACCTCTGGATATCGCCAAAACCCGGTACGACACAATCCTTTCCGTATCCACCATATGGCCTAACAAACCCTTTAAACTCCACTTTCCTGGGGCATAGGCTTTGTCCGCTTGGCCATTACCTGCGTTTTCAAAGATTTCAATCAATTCATTGTATTGAATATTTAACACCTCGAACAAATTTTCATCTGCCTCAAAGTTCAGATATTCAGCGAAGTACGGCGCATTCGGGTATTCATATCTGGCAGGTACGTGCATATTTTCGTATTTTTTTACTCAAAGGTATTGTTTCAAAGCATAAATTCCCTAATTTTGTGCCACTAATTACAAGACGGTCCGGTAGTTCAGTTGGTTAGAATACATGCCTGTCACGCATGGGGTCGCGGGTTCGAGTCCCGTCCGGACCGCCAACTAAGAGAAAAGCTTCAAAGAAATTTGAGGCTTTTTTTGTTTTATATCAGGTAAGATTGATATCAGATACCATCTCTAAAAAATCATCTTTACTAAATTCCCAATATTTACCTTTCAAGCAGATGGGATTTAAGTCGTCATCAGCGTATTCAAAAAAGGTTAAATTTTTGATCAGTAGTTTTTTATCATGAGAATAAGGATAGCGAATTTCATGTAATAAAATCATTTGTTCAATTCCATAATGCGGTAATAATTCATGTAAATCCCAAAAATCTTTTTTTCGTCCACCCCTTTGAATTACATCCATTTTCATTGCTATAATTTCTTCAATGGAGGCTATTCGAATGGAATCGATTTCCAAATAAGGATGGATAAATGGGTCCGTATAAAACACATCTAGTTTGATGGTATGTTGTTTATCCTTGCCTACTATGTATGCTTTTCCAATAGCAGGCCTCAAAGTGGAGGTAGATACATAGTTGAATTCTTTTCTGAGGAAAACTTCAATTTGATCAAAATCAATTGTGCCGTACACAACATCGCTAAACAAATCAATATCGATAGATTCTCGATGGCCTAGTTGTAAACTAAGCGCAGTTCCACCCACTAATCGAAATGAGTTAAATTCGGGGGCTTTCATAAAAATAAAAAGGCTACTTTTTAACAATTCATTGATCGTGTTGAAAAATAGCGTTTTCATCTTTTGGATTAGAATATAGGGTATAAGGCGCTCCGGAGGATTTCTTTAGGGCTGCTTGGTAAATGGCAGCACCATAAAATTGCTTTATTTCTGCAATTTCAAGCTGATTTCCTCTTTCAATAATGCGTCGAATAACCGCATTTTTTTGTTTATCCCAATCGATTTGACTGATATCTGTATCCCAAAAAACTGATTTTCTGATTAAAGTAAGATTTGGTGTGTTAGGCTTGATCTTTTTCTTCTCTTCCTGAATGTCGAAGTAGGTTTGAAGTAATGCCAAAGTTCCCTCTTCTAAGTCGAGCTGTTGTTCGATTTTTAGAGCCAGGGCTGTATTTAAATTTCGTTTCCCTTTTGTGATGGCATTAAGTGTTTGCGGATGTTCCCCTATAGAAAGAGCAAAGGGCCGCTGAGAGATGCCTCTTTTTTTAAATTCTCGTTCTAATACAATTCCAGGGTGTATGCCTTTAAATTTTGCAATTAAGGAGTTCATGAAACAAATGTAAACAAAATTGTTTACATACAACATTCCTAAAATAGATTCTATACCACCAGTAATCCCATCTCCCGTAATTCGGCCACGGCTTCACTCTCCCAGAAAACGGTAAAGTCGCCTAAACCCGCTTTGGCATATTCCTTTTCAAACTCCTCAAATATCCAGGTTTTGTCTGGGCCTACCGATAAAAGTTCCAAGGTGCCCACTAACCACGAGCCTAATTTCTCCGATACTTGCAATTCCACTTCATCTCTACCCATACTCAATTGGAGGATGGATTTTACGCGAGATGTTTTTCCTAAAGTAGGGACTGGACCGAGCCAACAAATTTTGGCATTGGGCTTAGGCATTTGTTCTGCCTCAGGCACTAATATGCGGGCGATATAATTTTTTGGAATCTGCGTCCGTGGAATTTTGAAATCAAACCAATCTTGTAGCGGCATATCTAAACCGATGCCATGCATGTAATTAAATAAAGACTTCTTTAATCCCTCACTAAAAAGGGCATGATCTGCACCCGTGGGATCCGCATGCTCTAAATCGTTATTCGCGAAACTACCGGGTGTAGGATTCAGAATTTCTATTTTGTAGGCGTCCGGATTCAGTCCCACTGGACTATGTGCAGTTAGAGCAAATTGATGCCAAAACCCCGAATGCACCACTCCGTTTTCTACCAGCTGTCTAACCACTTCCAGTGAATCCACCGTCTCTTGCGCGGTCTGTGTGGGAAATCCATACATCAAATAGGCATGCACTAAAATGCCCGCTTGCGTAAAATGATCTGCTACTTGGGCCACTTGCGAGACCGTCACCCCTTTATCAATTAATTCCAAAAGTCGATCTGACGCCACCTCTAAACCACCTGAAACGGCGATGCAGCCGGAGCGAACGAGTAATTGACATAGGTCTTTGGTAAAACTCTTCTCAAAACGAATATTCGTCCACCAAACCACCGTCAAACCACGGCGAATAATTTCAATCGCCACATCGCGCATCAAGGCCGGAGGTGCCGCTTCATCCACAAAATGGAATCCATTATTTCCCGTTTGCTTGATCATCGCCTCCATGCGATCGACTAACAGGGGAGCCGTTGTGAATTCGTAGTCTTTGATGTAGGATAAGGAAATATCGCAGAATGTACATTTGCCCCAATAACAGCCATGTGCTAACGTCAATTTGTTCCAGCGCCCATCGCTCCACAAGCGATGCATGGGGTTCGCAATTTCAATGACCGATAGATATTGATTTAATTTAAGATCTGAATAATCCGGAATGCCCACGTCTTTTTGCTTGACATCGGAATCTTTTGATCCATTGAGGTAAGTGACCTTCCCATCGATGCAACAAAAAGTACGTTTCAAATCTTTTAATTCCCTTCCGCCTTTTAAATGTTCCAAAAGGTTCATCAAAGGCGTCTCCCCATCATCTAGCGTAATAAAGTCAACAAATTCAAAAACGCGGGGCTCTTGCAAAGAACGCAATTCGGTATTCGCATATCCTCCGCCAAAGGCCACTTTTATCTGAGGATGGTGTTTTTTGATCCACTGTCCACACCGAAGGGCACTGTATAAATTACCGGGGAAAGGAGCTGTGATGGCGACTAAATCAGGCTGTTCAGCTTGTATTTTTTCAGCTAAAATGGCCACTAATAAGTCATCAATATAGGTAAGAGGCGCGTTCAGCGCATCGTGTAATTCATGAAAAGTAGAAGCTGAACGACCCAGCCTTTCTGCATATCGGCTAAACCCAAAATGCGGGTCAACCTCATTAATAATCAAGTCAGAGATATCTTCTAAGTACAGCGTGGCTAAATGCCTCGCTTTATCCCGCACCCCCATACTCCCAAAGGCCCATTCTAAATCCGTTACTTGCTGAAAACGCGATGCTTCCGGCAGGTAATTTTGTTCACCAATGACATGGGCGAGGGTAGGATTTTTATCGTGCAAAAAGGAAATCACTGGATCGATGGTACGAATGTAAGACTGTTTTAGTCGAAGCATTCGTTGGCTATTTTCAGTCAGTGTTTTACCTGAATCCTCAATGAGCGCAAATAATTGCTTGAGTCCGCTGGCCGAAAAAAGCTGCAATATAACTTCCAGGCCTAAGTCGGCCTGGTAGGATGTTAAACCTTGGGTATTCATAAATCCCTTCAAATAGGCCGTCGCTGGGTACGGAGTATTTAATTGGGTAAATGGTGGGGTAATAAAAAATACCTTAGGGTCTTTTGAGCTCATTTACCTCAAAAGTACTTGAAAAGCAGGGAAAAGTAAAAAGCAGACCATCTATTGATAGCCTGCTTTCTTTTTTTCTCTTTTTTCTTCTTTTTTCTCCTTCGGAGTTTTAGCGGGTTCTTTCTTGTCCGCCTTCTTGGAATTCATGCCTTTAGCCATGTGAATTGGGGTTTAGGATAGCAAGGTCGGGAAAATAATTTAAATGTTAAATACTATTTAGTCAATCTTACTTATTTTAATTGCTTTCGTGTTCGAATTATCATTTGACTCTAATTGTAGAATATAATTACCTCCACTTAAATGACCGAGATCGATAAATTCACCATTTGAAACAGCTTGTTTTTTGAAATGAACAGACCCCAACATATCCAGAACTTTTACTTGTGAAGTTTTACCAAATTCAATAGGGAAACTCACCTTAAATCGATTTGAAAATGGATTAGGGGCAACTTGAACTTGCTCTAAAATGGTTTCTTCTGCGGATGTGACCACTACATTATAG
>JBIILT010000003.1:0-28545 GCA_044338355.1 Aquirufa sp. | reverse complement strand
CTATACCTACGTGTTTTAGATCGTCGTGAGATTCGATAAAGTTCCGAACACCTTTCACTAAGGGTTCTTCTGGCCCTACGACCACTAATCCGATGTCATGTGCGCGAATGGCCGCCACGATTCCTTCAAAATCGGTCACACCGATGGCTAAATTCGTTCCGCATTGAGCGGTTCCCGGATTACCCGGTGCAATGTATAAATTACCTAGGATAGGGCTTTGGCTAATCTTCCAAGAAAATGCGTGTTCACGGCCTCCAGCACCTAAAATTAAAACGTTCATATATTGATTAATTGGCTAATTCACTTAAAAACTTAATACGCATTAACCGAAGTTCTTCTTCGGTCACATCTTCAATTTCACAATTTTCTAATGCATCCGCGATGTCATCGGTGTCCGCAGACATAAAATATTCGTAGATCTCGTCTTGTTTATCTAGCTCGATGACCTGATTTATGTAATAGTCCAGGGTCAGTTTCGTTCCAGAGAAGCAAATGGTCTCGATTTCCTCAATCAATTCCGCCATGCTCACCTCTTTTTGTTCGGCGATTAGATCTAAGTCGATTTTGCGATCCACTTGTTGGATGATGTAAATCTTGATTTTAGACTTATTCACGGTCGATTTAACCACGACTTCTTTCGCCGTTTCAATCTCGTTCTCCTCCACATAGCGATTAATTACTTCGATGAAAGGTTTACCAAATTTCACGACTTTACCCATTCCCACTCCGTTGATTTGGGCCATTTCATCCTGTGTAGTCGGATAAGTGGTGGCCATTTCTTCCAAAGAAGGGTCTTGGAAAATAACGTAAGGAGGTAAATTTTTCTCTTTCGCAATTTTCTTGCGTAGGGTTTTCAGAATTTCGAAAAGGGCATCATCATAAGCTTTCGCACCTAATGCCGCACCATCTTCATCATTTTCAGTAGGCTCGGCCTCTTTTTCGTAGTCGTGGTCTCTGTAGAACGTAATAGGGAAAGATTCCTTCAGAAAAGCTTGTCCTGACGCGCTTAAACGAAGGACTCCGTAGTTTTCAATATCCTTATCTAATAGCCCAAAAATGGCCATTTGTTTGATAAAGGAAATCCAAGCCGATTTTTCATCTTCGATGGGCACCGGTTTAGATGCTGTTTTCCGCATTTTCGGCTTCTTAGGAACGTCCTCGTCTCCGTCTACATCCTCGTCATCCTCATCTTCTTCGTCGACATCAGGTAAGATCCATGAAACTTTTTTCCCTGTGCCGTATAAGGATAATTTCTCCTGTTCGTGGCTCTGGATAAAGGAATTTGATTTACCCTCTAAGAAATCAGCGATGTGTTCCGCATCGAATTGTTCGCCAGTTTGCTGCACCGCTTTCAACACGAGGCTCACTTCATCTTCCGCCTTAAACGTAGGGGTCGGATGCATACAATTATCGCAGAAACCGCAGTTTTCAGCCATATGCTCCCCAAAATAGTGGAGTAATTGCTTGCGCCGGCAAACACCTAAATTCGTATAGTAGACCATTTCGGATAAGAGAATTTTGGCATTCTCTTTCTCTGTTACGGCCTTATCTTTATTAAATTTATCAAGTTTCAGAATGTCATCATAGGTATAAAACAAGATACACGTCCCGTCCAACCCATCGCGACCTGCACGCCCCGTTTCCTGATAGTACCCCTCTAACGACTTAGGGGCATCATAGTGAATCACAAAACGCACATCCGGCTTATCAATTCCCATCCCAAAAGCAATCGTCGCCACCATTACATCCACTTCCTCATTCAAGAAAGCTTCCTGATTCGCCATTCTCACCTGCGGCTCTAGACCGGCGTGGTAGGGAAGCGCCTTCACGCTATTCACGTGCAATAATTCGGCAATTTCCTCCACGCGCTTTCTTGAAAGGCAATAAATGATGCCCGCCTTGCCGTTATGGGATTTAATGAAACGGATTAATTGCTTGTCAATGTCCTTCTTTGATCTGATCTCGTAATAGAGATTCTTGCGATTGAAAGAGGTTTTAAATACAGTCGCATCTTCCAGATTTAGGGTCTTTTGGATGTCGATTTGCACCTTAGGGGTGGCTGTAGCTGTTAAAGCGATGATAGGCATGTTCTCATCGATGCTCTCGATGATGGTGCGAATTTTACGGTATTCGGGTCTAAAATCGTGTCCCCATTCTGAGATACAGTGGGCCTCGTCAATCGCGACAAAGGAGATTTTAGCCTGTTTTAAGAAGTTCAGATTCTCTTGTTTATTCAGTGATTCCGGGGCGATGTACAATAATTTTACGGCTCCTGAGATCACTTCGGCTTTTACGCGGTTAATTTCTGCTCGCGTTAAAGAGGAATTTAAGAATTGGGCATTAATGCCAAAAGCCACCATTTGATCCACTTGATTCTTCATCAAAGCAATCAAAGGCGAGATGACAATCGCCGTTCCTTCCATCACAATCGCAGGCAATTGATAGCAAAGCGACTTGCCAGCGCCGGTAGGCATTAACACAAAGCTGTTTTTGCCTTGGATGGTATTCAGAATGATGGCTTCTTGCTCCCCCCGAAATTGACTAAATCCAAAGGTTTTTTTTAGCTGTTCCTTCAAGCTATCGATGGTCATTGGATGGGGCATATATTGTTTGATGTGTTGTTTCGGCGATTGTTACAGTCTGAGGGCTTCTACTTATCTTTGCCCCACAAATTCTTCTAACATTGAAATTAAGCAAAAATATCCAATCCACAGCAAAAAAAGTTTTAACACAGGAAGCTGAGGCCATTCTGCAAGTGAGCGCCGGAATTAATTCGGATTTTGAGGCTTGTGTGGAACATTTGTTGAGTATTACAGGGCGAATTGTGTTCACGGGAATCGGTAAGTCAGCCATTATTGGGCAGAAAATTGTGGCCACGATGAATTCCACGGGAACGCCTGCCTTATTTATGCATGCGGCGGATGCGATTCACGGGGATTTAGGAATGATTCAGGATGGAGATGCCGTGATCTGTATTTCGAAATCAGGTGATACGCCTGAAATAAAGGTGTTAATACCTTTAATTAAGCGTTTGAAAGTGAAATTGATTGCGATGGTCTCGAATAAGAACTCGTACTTAGGCCAGCAATCAGATTATATATTACATGCTTTGGCGGAGCGTGAGGCGGATTTATTAAATCTAGCACCCACGACTTCTACGACGGTAGCTTTAGCTTTAGGCGATGCCCTAGCGGTTTGTTTATTAGAATGCAAAGGATTTACGGCGCAGGATTTTGCCAAATACCATCCAGGCGGCGCCCTAGGCAAACGCCTCTATTTAAAAGTGGCGGATCTTTATCCGATGCATGATTTCCCAGCCATCCCCCACACGGCTTCCATTCAAGAAGCCATTCACGAGATTTCGTCGAAGCGTTTAGGTGCCACAGCGGTGTTAGACGCGAAAGGGGATTTAGTGGGAATCATCACGGATGGGGACGTTCGCCGCACTTTAGAGAATTCGAAAGATTGGTCTACCATCGTTTTAGCGGATATGATGAATACAACACCTAAAACGATTGAAGCGGAGGCATTTGCCACCGAGGCTTTGGCGATCATGCAAAGTAAGAATATCACTCAGTTGGTCGTGACGGCAAATAAAAAGGCCGTGGGATTTGTACATCTCCACGACCTGTTGAAAGAGGGTATCGTCTAAAATCTAGCTTAGCGCATTCTATTCGAGGATTGCACTAGCATCTCGTCCTTGCGGATCAAACGGTTCGCAATCATGTTCGCTAAAAGTGAAACCACTAAGGCGTAGAATCCGTAGCCATATTTTCCTTGAATTTCTGGTTCAAATGTAGGCATCGCCTCCTTGAAAATAACCCAAAATGCATAACCCATCGCTCCCGCTAAAACTAGGGAATTGACTAGGCCTAACATCATTTGACGCATGCGGTTTTTGAAAGAGAAAATCGTTATTAGCGTGATAATCGTCGATAAAGTCACTAAAAGGGCAAGTGCGATGTTGCTGTGCGTGGCTACTTCTTTTCCGTTTTGGAATAATTGCCATTGGTTCGAGAATAGCTCCGCTTTTTGGCCTGAGGTACCTATTTTTTGCCAAATAGAAATGCCCGATGTCGCGATGGCATTGCCAATGATCGCTAAGGCTAAGAAAAGGGTTTGTGGTCTTTGAATCATAATTTTATATCAATGAATAGGCGAAATTACGCATTTTCTTTAAAAAGCTTCGCCGCAATTTTTGCCGAAGATAAACAAAGCGGAATTCCACCGCCTGGATGGACGCTACCACCTACCCAATACAGGTTTTTAATGGCCTTGCGGTAATTCGGGTGGCGTAAAAAGGCCGCAAAACGATTATTAGACGCGTTTCCATACAATGCCCCACCCGCCGATGAGGTTCTCGCCTCGATGCTGCGCGGATCTAATAGGTCTTCTGCGACGATGTGTTTCTCGATGTCTACTCCTAAGTTTCTCGAAAGCTTTGCGATCACATTTTTTCTCATTTTCTCCACTAATGCATCCCAATCTTGCCCCTCGTTCGCGGGAACATTCATGAGAATAAACCAGTTTTCGCCTCCTACCGGCGCATCGCCTTTTTCTACTTTCGAGGAGATATGCAGGTAAATGGTGGGGTCGTCGTTGATGGTTTTGTCTTCGAAGATGGCCTTGAATTCGCCTTGATAATCGTCCGAGAAGAAGATATTGTGAACGCCTAATTCGTCGAAACTGCGGTCCATTCCCCAATAGAAGATGATGCCGGAGCTAGATTTTGGTTGATTAAGTAGTTTTTTAGGTTGCGGCTCCTGTTTTAGTAGTTTTTCGTAACTAGGGCGAATGTCCGCGTTGCTGGCGATGTAATCAAAGGGGTATTTCCCTTTTTCTGTTTCTAATCCGGTCGCCGTGTGATTTTCCGTGGTGATGCGGGAAACTTTCTCGTTAAAGTGAAAGATCACGCCTAGTTCTTCTGCGAGGCGGTGCAGCGCCCGAGGAATGCTGATGATACCGCCTTTTGGGAAAAAGGCACCAATGTTGTATTCTAGATGGGGTATGATCGATAAAGTCGCGGGCGTTTGGTAGGGATCCGAGCCGTTATAGGTGGCGTATCGGTCAAAAAGTTGGACCGTTTTTGGGTTCTGAAAACGCTTCGCGTGGGAGCGGTGCATCGTGTTGAATAAGCCTAAACGATGTAGATTCGCATAGCCTTTCAGGGCTTTGGGACCTGTCCACGTTGATAAAGAATGTAAGGAATTGTCTAAAAACAATTCGCTAATGATGTGGTAATTCTCACCGATTCCGCGCAAAAAGGCGGACACGTTTTCCTCAGATTCGCCTAATTGCGAAGCGATCGCAGCAGCTGTTTCCTCTGGTGCTGCGTTCGTCTGCAGGCGGATGCCATCTTCCCAAAAGTAGCGGCAAATCTCCGGCAATCGCTCATAGCTGAAATAGTCGCGCGGGTTTTTACCTGCCAGCGTGAATAATTCATCCACTAAATGAGGCATCGTGAATAGGGAAGGGCCGGCATCAAAACGGAAGCCGCCCTTTTGTATCTCAGCAAGTTTGCCACCAACATAGGCATTAGCCTCAAAAACGCTGACTTCGTGCCCTGCTACCGCGCTGCGAATGGCAAAGCCCAAGCTACCCATACCTGATCCGACTATTCCTATTTTTGGCATAATTCAAAATTAGCTAAAAAAGAATAAAAGGGTAAATGTTTTTCACTCCCTGACCTTTTCCGTAATTTTGCTCGAATTTTAAATTTTTCTATGCTACGTACACATACAAATGGCGAATTGCGCATCGAACATGCGGGCACCGAGGTAACACTTTGTGGCTGGGTTCAGCGCTCACGAGATAAAGGGGGAATGATTTGGGTGGATCTTCGGGATCGTTATGGAGTTACTCAGTTGATGTTAGAAGAAGGAAAATCTTCTGCGGAGGCTTTAACGCTAGCTCGTAGTTTAGGTCGTGAATTTGTGGTGGAGGCGAAAGGTACCGTGGTAGAGCGTTTGTCTAAAAACGACAAGATGCCTACCGGAGATATAGAAATCAAAGTGAGCGAATTACGGGTATTGAATCCCGCTAAATTGCCTCCCTTCTTAATCGAAGATGAGACAGATGGTGGTGATGATATTCGCATGAAATACCGGTATTTAGACTTGCGTCGTAATCCGATTCGCGAGAGTTTGCAATTGCGTCACCACGTGGGTCGCGAAGTGCGTAATTACTTAGATAAGCAAGATTTTATCGAGGTGGAAACACCCGTTTTAATTAAATCAACCCCAGAAGGTGCGCGTGATTTCGTGGTGCCATCTCGGATGAATCCCGGTGAATTTTATGCTTTGCCGCAGTCTCCACAAACCTTTAAGCAATTATTGATGGTATCCGGTTTCGACCGTTACTACCAAATTGTGAAGTGTTTCCGTGACGAAGATTTGCGTGCGGATCGCCAACCAGAATTTACCCAAATTGACTGCGAAATGTCGTTCGTGGAGCAAGAAGATATCTTGAATATGTTTGAGGGATTGATTCGTCATTTGTTCCAAAACGTGAAAGGCTTCGACATCGGCACGGTGCCACGCATGACCTATGCGGATGCAATGAAAAACTACGGTTCGGACAAGCCTGACATTCGTTTTGATATGAAATTCGTTGAATTGAAAGGCGAAGGAGTGGATTTGACGTCAGGAAAAGATTTCCAAGTTTTTGACACGGCGGACACGGTAGTAGGTATTTGCGTGAAGGGCGCAGCTGAATATACCCGCAAGCAACTGGATGAATTGACGGATTTTGTTCGTCGTCCACAGATTGGTGCGAAGGGTTTAATTTATGCCCGTGTTCAACCAGATGGCGTGGTGAAATCATCCGTTGATAAATTCTATTCTGAAGCAGATTTAGCTACTTGGGCAGCGGCGTTTAGCGCGGAGCCAGGGGACTTAATTTTAGTGCTTTCAGGCGACGGGGACAAAGCTCGCAAGCAGTTGAATGAATTGCGTTTAGAGATGGGAACACGTATGGGATTACGTGATCCGAATAACTATAAAGTACATTGGGTAGTGGATTTTCCACTATTAGAATACGGTGAGGAGGAAGATCGCTGGTTTGCGATGCACCATCCATTTACGAGTCCTAAGCCAGAGGATATTCCGTTGATGTTAGCTGGGGAATTGGGCAAAGTTCGCGCGAACGCATACGATTTAGTCGTGAATGGCGTGGAAGTAGGAGGAGGTTCGATTCGTATTTTCCAAAAAGACCTACAATCGAAAATGTTTGAAGTCCTTGGATTCACTCCAGAGGAGGCGCAATCGCAATTTGGATTCTTATTAGATGCCTTTGAATATGGCGCACCGCCGCATGGTGGCTTGGCCTTTGGATTTGATCGCCTTTGCTCACTATTCGGAGGAACTGATTCGATCCGTGATTACATCGCTTTCCCTAAGAATAATGCGGGACGTGATGTAATGATTGATTCGCCATCTCCACTGGCGCAAGCTCAACTAGATGAATTGAAGATTAAGACGACGGTATAGTTTTTTGAAAATAAGGAAAGAGGGGGCCGCGCAGCGGCCCCCTCTTTTTTTTGTTAAAGCTCGTATTTAAACACCGGGCTTTCCCATTCTCCGGCGTTGATATTCAACACCTCTTTAATCTCGCCTTTGTGGATATCGAATACCCAACCGTGCAAGTGGGGGAATTGGCGTTTTTTCCAAGCTTTCTGGACGATAGACGTCTTGGCTAAGTTTTGGATCTGTTCCGCCACATTCAATTCCACTAGTTTATTGAAGCGTGCCGTTTCATCCTTGATGTCATGCAAATCTTCGTAGTGTTTTTCATAGACCTCTTTGATGTTGCGAAGCCATTTATTAATTAGGCCAAAATCTTGATTGGTCATCGCCGCTTTCACGCCACCACAATTATAGTGACCACAAACGATAATGTGTTTCACCTCTAATACCTCTACAGCATATTGCAAAACGGATAATAAATTAATATCTGTATGCACGACCATATTCGCTACATTTCTATGAACGAAAATATCACCTGGACCCACATTCGTAATTTCTTCCGCAGGTACGCGGCTGTCAGCACAACCAATCCAAAGGAAAAGAGGGGTTTGGGTTTTCGACAAATTGTCAAAATAGGACGGGTCTAATTCTAGTCTTTCACTAGCCCAAGCCTTATTACTCAAAAGTAATTTTTTGTATTCTTTCATGATTATTTCTTTTTTAAATCTGCCTCAATGCCTCTTTCGTGAGCTGTGGCGATAAATTCTTGAATAAGTAAATTAATGTCGTGGTCCATGAAATGGACTTTGGATATATCAATAAACACCTCAGATCCCGCTGGAATCTTCCGTAGCGCTTCTTTTAAGGCCATTTTGTGTAAGAAAGTTACGTCCTTTTGGAATTTAATTAGTACCTCATTTCCCTTTATGAAAACGGTAAAGACAGACGAATAATTCGTCAGTACGACGAATACTAAGCCCACCAAAGTCCCTATAAAGATTCCCCACAATAAGTCTACACCCACGACCACGGCGATAGTGACTAAAAAGGGAACCCATTGCTTCCAGCCTTCTGCAATCACTTTTTTGAAACCGGAAGGATGGGCAAGTTTATAGCCCGTGTACAATAAAACACTCGCTAAACAGGCTAATGGTATTTTATTCAAATACAGCGGCAATGCAAGCACCGCGACAAGGAGTAAAATACCATGGAAAAATCCAGACATGCGGCTTTTTCCACCTGAATAGACATTTGTGGAGGAGCGTACGATCACGGAAGTGATCGGAATCCCGCCCAATAATCCACTGGTTACATTTCCCACACCTTGTGCTAAAAGCTCCCTATCTGGCGATGAAATTCGCTTTAAGGGATCTAATGAATCTGTCGCCTCTAAGGACAATAAGGATTCTAACGAAGCGACAATCGCTAATGTCAAGGCGATGGAATACACTTTGGAATTTGTGAGAAAACTCCAATCAGGCGAAACTAATCCACCCCAAACCTCGCTAGTCGAAGCAAAAATGGGCAGATTCACCATGTGGTCTTTCGAATCCCCTAAATACCAGTCAGGCGCCCAAAAAGCAAAACTTTCATTCATCGCCACTCCCGCCAAAACCACAAATAAGGAGGCAGGAAGCGCATTCATAAAGCGAAATGTTTCACCTAGTTTAGCCCATGAAAACAGAATAATTAATCCGATGGCAGAAATGAGTAGAGCCCCAGCTTTCAGGGTAGAAAAGGAGGCTAAAATTTCTGAAAAGGTATTTTTTCCATCTTTTTGGTTAAATTCTAATTCTCCAATAAAGTCCAAATCATCCCCAATGGCATGTGGAATTTGCTTTAAAATAATAACAATTCCGATGGCAACTAACATACCTCGAATGACAGATGAAGGGAAGAATCCACCGATTTTACCCAACTTTAGCAGCCCAAGTGCAATTTGAATTACACCGGCAAGTATGACAGCAACTAAAAAGCCAGGGAATGAACCTAGTTCAATAATGGCTGTCGCCACGATGATGGTTAATCCCGCGGCTGGGCCACTGACAGATAGTTCTGATCCCGATATAAGAGAAACGATAATTCCTCCCACGATACCAGCCACCAGGCCAGCTAATAAGGGTGCTCCAGAAGCTAAAGCGATTCCTAGGCAAAGGGGTAAAGCGACTAAAAAGACTGCAATTCCTGATTTCCAATCCCCTTTAATAAAGGATTGAATGTATTCTGATTGTTTCATAAGCTTGTTTAATTAATGAACGTATTAGTGTAATTAAACAGGAATATCAGGGGGTGTTAGGGGGGTATGTATAAATCCTGCTGATAATATAAATTGTAGTTCAGCTAATTTATTTTTGGAAGGTATAATCTTAAATACAAAAATAGGATGAGAGCGAACAATCCCTTCTTCTTGGGGAAGGTCATCCTCTTCGGAATCTTCGTCATCCGAGTTTAAAGGTGGAAAGTTTGCCGGTTTGTGCTGTGAAATGGATTCCTTGGTTTGAAAAATTATTTTAGACTGTTGATCCCGTTCTTGAATCAAAATAGGATCTGCTGTATCAAATTTGTCTGCTCTATATTTCCACTCTTTTTTAAGACGGCCACCAGAACCTACCTCATGGTATTCACGCCAAATCCCCACCTTAACACTGTCATCTAATTTCCCCGCTTCTTTTATATTCCCATTCGAATAAAATGACTGATACGTCCCTCTAACTTTTCCAAATTGGCGCGGTATAATCTCTTTAATTTTCTTTTTAGAGGCATCATAATACTGAAAGTAAGAGCCCTTTAAAAAACCTTTTTGATAATAAACTTTATTTTCTAATTCATTTTCCGGACCGTAATTTTCCCATCTACCATCTTTTACTCCCATAAAATAGAAGCCCTCTTCTACGAGTTTTTGATTGACATATTTCTTAAAGGCTCCATGGCAAATTTGTGCATTTTTTGCCTCTTTTAGTGGGATTGAAATAACACGGGATTGTGCAGGATCGAAAATGGAAATTTCTTGTAAATAAGTACTTAGGGCCTCATCCTCCACATATTTTACGACATGTGCCTCCTCGGCAGTCATGCGAACACCGCTTCCATAACTGCCTAATCTGATTTCCGTTTTGATACCTTCATATTCATCTTTTGGCTGTAGTTTCTTTTTCGCGGTTTTTACTATTTTTTTGCCCAAATCCTTCACTCCAAGGCTTTCAATAAAGGCTTTGCTGTCTTCTTTGAATTTTTTAGCCTCCTTAGCTTTTTCTTCTAGTCCAGTGGATAGTCTACCATTAAATAACCCGTTTTCGTGAACGCTCGTATCTATCAGCGGCTTGTTTGTCGAAATTACTCGATTCTGTGCTGGAGCAGTTAAGCTCAGACATAGTAGTAGACCGAAAAGCTGAAAGCGAGAAAGCATTAATTTGCTTGAAAAGATTTCCTAAAACTACGAATTAAACTTATTACCTGAGAGACTTTATGTATTTTTGCATGGATTTTTTTGAAGCCTTATTTTAATCATTCATTGGAAAAACAAGCAAAAATATATGTAGCCGGGCACCGAGGTATGGTAGGTTCTGCTATTGTAAGAAAATTACAAGTTTTAGGTTACACGAATTTAGTGCTGAAAACTTCAGCTGAATTAGACTTACGTGATCAAGCGAAAGTAGCTGCCTTTTTCGCGGCAGAAAAACCTGACTTTGTTTTTTTAGCAGCGGCTAAAGTAGGTGGAATCGTGGCAAATAATACGTACCGTGCAGATTTTTTATACGAGAATTTAGCCATTCAAAATAACATCATTCACTCCTCTTTTGTGAATAAAGTAAAGAAGTTGATGTTCTTAGGTTCTTCTTGTATTTATCCTAAATTAGCACCTCAACCTCTGAAAGAGGCCTATTTATTAAGTGGTTATCTGGAGGAAACAAATGAACCGTATGCTATCGCGAAGATTGCCGGCATCAAAATGTGCGAGGCATACCGCGCACAATATGGGTGTGATTTTATCTCCGTCATGCCGACGAACTTGTATGGCCCTAACGATAATTATGATTTAGAAAACTCACACGTCTTGCCAGCGATGATTCGCAAGTTTCAGGAGGCTAAAGAACGAGGGGATGCTTCGATGACACTTTGGGGAACGGGCACACCCATGCGGGAATTTTTGCATGCAGATGATTTAGCAGAAGCCTGTGTCTATTTAATGGAAACCTACAGTGATGCTGAACTGGTGAATATAGGAACTGGGATTGATGTGACGATTAAAGAATTAGCCGAAACTGTCAAAGAAATTGTTGGATTCGAAGGATCCATTCAATGGGATACATCACGTCCCGATGGAACACCCAGAAAATTAATGGATGTATCTAAATTACATTCTTTGGGCTGGAAACATAAAATCGAATTGAAAGACGGGATCGCATTAGCCTACCAAGATTTCTTAACGAATATCAATATTCGCAAATAATGGTATCTAAAGAGTGGTTTAGTACCTGGTTTGATTCCCCTTATTATCATATTCTGTATGCGCAGCGGGACGAAAGTGAAGCGGCCAATTTTATTTCCTCCTTACAGCAAACTTTAAACATAGCCAAGGGTTCACGTGTATTGGATGCAGCCTGTGGAAAGGGAAGGCATGCGATTACACTTAGTCAATTAGGCTTTTCGGTCGATGCATTCGATCTTTCGCCTGCTAATATTGAGGCAGCGCAAGTTTTCGAAAGTCCTGAACTTCTTTTTTTTGTACACGATATTCGGGAGGCTTTACCGCTCCAAAATGAGTATGATGCTATTTTTAATTTCTTTACCAGTTTTGGTTATTTTGACAATCGCCTGGATAATCAAAAAGCCTTCGATACTTTCGCTGGGGGCTTGAAAAAAGGGGGAATTCTCGTTCTTGATTTCTTTAATCCCACCTATGTATTAGCTAATTTAGTCTCTTCAGAAACGGTTGTTCATTACGGAATATCGTTCCAAATCAAACGGTGGTCAGAGGCGGGGTACCTGTATAAATCTATTGATTTTACGGACAAGGGTAAAACCTATTCTTTTGTGGAAAAAGTGGAGTTAGTCACTAAAAACGATTTTGTGGCATACGCTGCTCAAGCGGGTCTTCAACTCGTTGATTTCAAAGGAAGCTATTCGCTAACTTCCTTTGATGATATCAACTCGCCTAGAATGATTTTTATTTGGTCAAAAAATTAGTTTTTAGTGAATTTGATGGAAACAGACTCCTCTAATTCCGGAAAACTAAGGATATAATTTCCCCTATTCAGTTTAGAGACATCTAACTTGATCGCAAAATTCTCAGCTATACTCGTTTGTTCCTGAATAATCCTTCCTTGAAAATCACTAATGCGAATTCGGTAGTTCGAGGCTACATAATTTTTAGGTAGACCTACGGTTAACAGATGATTAGTTGGGTTTGGATAGGCATATATATTCGAATTAGGATTATCCAATAGGGTAGCTAAAATAATAACCCCCAACGAAGCTGAGGTGAGGCATCCATTCGCATCCTTCAATCTAACCTTGTAAGTTCCATTTGAGGTGGGCTTATAAGTAGTGGAGGTGGCACCTGCAATGACAACATCGTTAAAGAACCATTGAATTTCTGTTCCTGCCGATGACGTCAAAATACCATTATCAAAGGAAATCGTTGGCTCCACTGGAGTCGCTGTTGTAATAGCGCTTACGGCTGAAACAACTGGGCACGACCCACTAAAGCTGGCATTTACTTGGTAATTTCCGGAAGTGCTTACCTCTAATTTATTGGTAGTTGCACCCGTAATAGAAACGCCATTTTTCAACCATTGATAAGTTGGCGTACCTGAAGCAGCTGTTGCCGTAATCGTTAATTTATCTCCAACACATAATTTCGAAGCGCCGGTAGGGCTAACGGTGATTACTGGGCTAGTTCCTGTCGTGACAGCCACCTGAACTCGTGGGCTTGGGCAGGCATAGGATTTGAATTTCATGCCATACAAGTAATAAAAAGCTGATTGGATTTCACCTCCGTTAAATAATGCTCCTGTTAAAGTTAAGACTCCTGGAATAGTATAAGGATAACCAATGTTTGTAACAGCATTAATTGTATCTGCCTTCGTGCGGTTACTTCTAAAAATAGAAGCTCCATTTGAACAAACATGAGATAAAATATAATTGCCTGCTTTAGGGAACGGTAAATTGAGGACAACGGTTTGACCCGGGTCTGTTTTATCGTCAATTAACTGGCTGCTCACTGTAGTCGAATTAGATTGCGTTCTGGTGGCTACTAAATCTTTACTAATAGAAGCAATTAATTCTCCCGTGTCTTTATTAAAAATACCGAAAGTGACCGTTCCAGAAGTTCCAATATAGACAGTCGCACTCTCTAGAATGGTGGGTTGTGTTACCACAAAGATGGGTTCTGGTCCAAAATTCGAATAATAACTACCACTACCAAAATCTGATTTTGCTGCCGGTCCTACCGTACCACTAAAGTTATCGAATGCAGCAAAGAAGGTACCTGTGTTTGTTACCTTAAGCGTTGATCCAGAGCCAATTAAGGTATTGCCATTATACCATAGTGGGCTTCCATTCGAAGCAGAAAGGGTTAGTTCTGTTGAATTAGCGCAAATGGTACCTGTTACAATAGGAGGCACTGGACTACTTATTGTAATAGAGCTTGTAACAAGGTCGTTCGTTGTATTTTGATCACCAGTCAGTTGGCTACTTAATTGAAGCGAATACGCACTTCCTGCTACTAAGGTCATATTTCCTGATAAGGTGACATCCGCTTCTCGATTCGACGCCAACGTACTGACGATTCCCGTGGCAGTTCCTACTAAGGTACTACCATTTCTGATTTCTAATTTGACAGAAACATTTGTTTGAGTCGCTGAACCTACATTTTTAACTCTCGCATTAAAGGTGGTATTTCCGGCACTTGCACAAAAAGTTTCTGTTGATTGTGATACAGAAACAGCGCTGAAATCTTTAGATGCTTGTACAATTTGAACGGAATAATCTTTCGTTTCACCTGAGCTAATACTACCACAGGATGGAGCTAAATTAGATCCTGATCCATTTTCAATAACCCAGCGCATCCGGTAAAAATTATCTTGTTTTAAAGTGCTTGGGATTTTTATGTTACCAGTTGCGGCCGCAACAGAGGTGTTTAGAGAGTTGTACAATTCCTCTCCACTATCCGCAAAATCTCCATCTTGATTCCAATCAGCAAATAACTTTATTTGTCTAGCACTTGTATTTTTAAAATTAAATTTAGCGGCTATATTCTCACCTAGCTCAGCTTTAAATATAGGATTAAGGCCTGTAGAGTCTTTAGCAGTACCTAGGGTAAAGGTTTGTAGGTTGCTCGTGCTCGTAGTAGGAGCAAGATTACAATAGGATGAACCTCCTATGCCAGATACCGCTAATCCAAAGGCCTGAGGAATATTATTTTTTAAAACTCCTTTTTGGCTTACCGTTAAGGTGAAACTTTGACCTGGAATGGGATTATTTAGTAAGATTTGTTCCACATTGTCGCGGACATTATCAGCAGCAACAGGCAACGCCTCAGGGGAGGCTGGGTTTAATGTAAAGGGAAAGTAAGTGGATGCACCACTAGTCAATCGAATATCTAGATCGTTTACAAGACGAGGAGTCCTGTCATTTAACTGAGACGAAGTACTAGCCTCTGGATCTGTCCAAGCTAGGGTGGCTTTCAATGGCCCTTTACCTGAACTGACAAGCGTATATGTTTTTGTCTGACCTTGAATTAAACTACTTTCAGTCAATAAATGTGACGCACTTTTATTTTGAACAACTTCGGCAGCTTTATCTAACTGAATTAATCCATAGCCTGTTTTATAGTCTGGACCAGGAGTTTCCATGTCTAATGCGGTATGAATCGCAATCGCTTTTAGCGTGGAGGCGAGCATAAAGCTATTATTATTTAGACGATTGTATAATTGTTGAATCAAATAAAATGATCCAGCCGCCTGTGGTGAAGCCATGGAGGTTCCTCCCTTGGTTGAATAGGATTGGTCGTTTGCAATACCTGTGGAAAACATACTTGTTCCGATGGCCATGACATCTGGTTTAATTCTACCGTCGTCTGTGGGTCCCCAACTGGTAAAATTTGAAATGCTCACTTCAGATGCCTTCGTAGGAATCAATGAACTTAGGCTTGCCGCCCCTACGGTTAAAATATTTTTAGCTGTTCCGTTGGTAGAAATAATATCATAGCCATCATTTTTTGATCTAGCTATGTTAGAAGAGTCCGTGGTAGATGCTTTTAAGAAATAATATTCTCCAGCGGCAGGTCCATTTTCACTTCTATTATTTCCAGCTGACTTGTAGATTAAATAGTTAGGGCTATTGTATGCAATTTTATCCCAGGCTTGCGCGTTCGATTCATAAAGACCAAATTTGACATCCTCAAAGGTGCTTACCGCATCATTTCCCCACCATTGCCATTTTTTCTTTGTTTCATCGTAAGTCCATCCTGCCTGATAACCATAGGAGTGGTTACTTATTAATAATGGTGAGGCGGAGGAAGCTGTACTCATTTCGGAATTATCGTTCGTGTAATCCCAAACTTTTAAATCAGCTTCATAGGCCATCCCTTTTGCATTTGGGCTAATTCCTGCTGCTACTAAAATTCCTGCTACGTGTGTGGCATGATCACTCGTTCCTGAACTAGTCTGATTAGGTTGCATACTCGCACGTCCACCAAATTCCTGATGCGTTGTTAATATGGCTCCTCCATCCCACATGCCTAGTTTGCCTTTGATAGAATCAGATTTACCAGTTAACCCCAAGGAAAGAATTCCACCAGGATAAAGCAGATTTGTTCTGGTCATTTTAGCCGCTTGGCTATTAGATTCTGTACGTATATACAGAGCTTCGCCAATTTCTGAAAAACCTTGGAAGGTAAGAACTTTGCCCTCTCCAAGTGTTCTTTTAAGTGGGATTCCTCTTTTTTTAGCTAGCTCTTGTGAGGCTTGGTAAATAGAATCCTGTTGTCTTCCAAATCGTAAACCGCGCTCCTTTCTGAAGTCATCTTGTGCGAAGGTGGAGAAACTTAATAAGAAAATAAATACTATGTGAATCTTCATATTTGCGAATTTACAAAATTATTTTATTTCTACTTTAAACGTTTTTCGATGTAAAATTGTTAAACCTTTTTCTAATATGGCTTTTCGATGTTGTAGTGTAGGATAGCCAGCATTTTTTTCCCAGCCATAGTCTGGGTGCTCTTGAGCTGCTTTTTCCATGAGTTCATCGCGATGGGTTTTAGCCAAAATGGAAGCAGCCGCAATAGAAAAGTATTTTGAATCCCCCTTTATAATGCAGGTATGTGGAATTAGAGGATAGCTATAAAATCGGTTGCCATCCACCAATAAATGTTCAGGACGATGTGCAAGTTGATCCACTGCTAAGTGCATAGCGAGAATACTAGATTTTAAAATATTGATTTCATCTATTTTAGCAGCATCTACCTCGGCAATGGCAAAATCGATCGCATATTCCCGTACTAATCGCTTTAATTCGTTACGCTGGCGCAAGCTCATCTGCTTCGAATCAGTTAAAAAAGGGTGATGAAAATCTTTAGGTAAAATAACCGCTGCGGCCACCACTGGACCGGCTAAACAACCTCTTCCAGCTTCATCTAAGCCGGCTTCTAGTCCAATTGGAGAGTAAAAGGGTAGTAAAGCTGACATTTATCTTTCAAACAATAATCTTCTTCCTTTAACGGTCTCGTTAAATACACCTTTTGAATAGGCTAAATGCCCTGATACAAAAGTATGTTCAATTGAAGCGGATAAAGTTTGTCCTTCTAGGGGAGACCAGCCACATTGGTAAAGGATATTGTCTTTCGACACGGTCAGAGGTTTATTCAAATCTACGATGGCTAAATCCGCCCAATATCCTTCTCGAATGTATCCACGTTCTTCTATTTGGAAACAATCTGCCACCGCATGTGCCGTTTTTTCGGCGATTAGTTCGAGGCTGATATGACCTTCTTTGGCCAAATCAATCATCAATAACATGGGGTGCTGCACTAAGGGCAAACCAGACGGCGCTTTCCAAAACTCCTGTGATTTCTCTTCCCAGGTATGTGGCGCATGATCCGTAGCAATAATATCTAATTCCCCAGACACCAATGCCTTGCGCAAAGCCATCTTATGACGCGCATCTTTAATGGCTGGATTGCATTTAATTTGATTGCCCAGCGTATCATATTGTGCCGCGTCGAACCACAAATGGTGGACGCAAACTTCTGCGGTAATACGTTTATCTTTCACGGCTTTTCCCGTCTCAAACAAGGCTAATTCCTCCTCCGTCGAAATGTGCAGAATATGCAAACGCGTGTTGTTTTTCTTCGCTAAATCCACTGCCATGGAAGAAGACAAGTAACAAGCTTCTTCGTTTCGCACCAATGGATGAATGTAAGCGGGGGCATTTTCTGGGTATTTATCTTTGAAAACAGTTGTGCGTGCTCGAACAGTGGCTTCATCTTCGCAGTGCGTTGCAATTAACATTTCGCAGCTGGAGAATAACTTCTCTAAGGTCTGCGCATTATCTACGAGCATATTTCCCGTTGAGGACCCCATGAAGATTTTCACTCCGCATACATCGCGGGGATTTGTCTTTAAAACTTCCTCTAAATTATCGTTTCCAGCCCCCATGAAGAAGGAGTAGTTGGCCAAAGATCCAGCTGCCGCAATCGCGTATTTATCTGCCAATAATTCCTGTGTTAAGGCATTGGGAACGGTATTGGGCATCTCCATAAAACTGGTAACACCTCCTGCTACCGCTGCGCGGGCCTCACTAGCGATAGTCGCTTTATGCGTTAAACCAGGCTCTCTGAAATGCACCTGATCATCGATCATACCCGGGAAAATATGTTTTCCACTGAGGTCTAGGATGAGCTCATCTGGCAGAGGACTCATGTCTGGAGCAATTTTCGATATCCGTCCGTTTTGTATCCGAATATCCGAATGTATTATCTTGCCTTCGTTGACGATTTGGCCGTTCTTTAAAAGAAAATTAGTCATTGAGATCTGTAATTTTAAATTCAGTTCGGCGGTTTTCTTGGTGTGCCTCTTCACTACAATCAACCCCATCGGTACATCCATTGATTAATTGTGATTCACCATACCCTTTAGCCTTGATTCTGTTCGCGCTTATCCCATGATCGATAATGTATTTTACAGCAGAATCAGCTCGTCTTTGGGATAATTTTAGGTTATAGGAGGTAGAAGCGCGCGAATCTGTATGAGATCCAAGTTCGATGGAGATTTCTGGATTGTCTTGTAAAACTTGAACAATTTTATCTAGTTCTAGTGCCGCATCCGCTCGAATTACAGCTTTGTCTAAGTCGTAATAGATAGGATTAACGCCAAACATCGCCCCTAATTCTTCCCCGATTTCTGCAATTCCTAATGTGATCTTATGATCAAATGTCGTATCCGTTAATTCTTTTTTCAAAAGCTGTTTAGGAATCTCTTTTCCATCTAACAAAAACTCACTCCGTTTTGTCAAGAATTTTTCTTTACTCGCATTAAAACTGATTTGGTCAGCAGGGTTTAAGTCGATGATGGGTAAATATCCTTTGGCATCACTATACAACACAGGTTGAATCTCTCCATTGCGTTTAATTCCCACCTTTGCGTTCACAATAGGCTTGTTTCGGCTGTTTAGAATTTGCGTTCGTAAGTGGTATAAGGCTACTTTAACCGGCTCCGTGCTTTCTGCAATCGTGGTTTGATTAGACCACCAACGGTCCTCTGAATTGGAAGATTGAAAGAAATAGATATCATCATCTCCTTTACCCCCCATTCGATTTGAGCTAAAATAGCCTTGATTCGTTTCAGATAAAAACAGGCCAAAATCATCTCCTGAAGAATTCATCGGAACGCCTAGGTGTTCAACTTGTATCTCCTCATCCCTGCGTGTTGCAACAAAAATATCAAGGCCACCTAAACTAGGATGCCCATCTGAAGAGAAAAAGAGTTTACCGTCCTCAGATACATAAGGGAATAGCTCATTTCCACGTGTATTGATGCTAGAGCCTAAATTAATAGGTTTTCCAAAACGACCCGAGTTATCCATCGGGGCTCTGTATAAATCCAAGCCACCTTTTCCTCCTCTGCGATTCGAACTAAAATAAATGGATTTCCCATCTCGCGAGAACGATGGGCTGCCGTCCCAACCCAAAGAGTCAGAAATAGGCAGACGCTCTGGCACTGACCATATTCCGTCTCTTTGGGACGATATATATAGATCTACATCAGGGGAGGGGTCTTTACTTTTTCCGGAGTTTCCTCTAGCAAATACCATCGTTTTGCCATCTTTCGAAAAGGTAGGTGTGCCCTCATTTGCATTGTCATCTATAAGGATTGGACTAAAAACCTCTAGTTGTTCAATTTCCGTGGGACTTTTTAAGCGAGCCTTGTATAAACCTAGATAAGGGAGCCCATTGTTTTTGTAGATTAATGGTTTTTTAGAGCTAGTTAAAATGAGTTCCTCCCCACTTTTTATAGGGCCAAATTCTGCCTGTTTTGTATTCCCCACCAAGCCCTGAATTTTAACCGGGCTAGGATTTTTAGTGTATTCCTCGACCGAAGAAAGGTTTTCTAATTCAATTTCTGCTTTGATGGCATACTCACGTGAGCTGGGTTTGCTGGCAATAAATTCCTGTAAATATTTTTTGGTTTCGGCGTATTGGCCATTTGCTTTAGCAGAATAGGCTAAATGTAAACTAAGGAGTGGATCTTCATTCCCTTTTTCTTTTGCTATCACATAATAAGGCCCAGCAAATTGAATGCGATTCGACAGCCGATACGATTCTGCCGCTAAATAATTCGTTTCTGCTGACCTGTAATTTCGATCTGCTAATGGTTTTACATCTCGAATGGCCCATTCATATTCCCCTAATTCGAAATTTTCTATGGCTGTTTTAAATAATCGGGCATCAGAATTGCAGGCATTTAGTAATACCACTATCACAAGGAGATAGAGGTAAGTAGCTGGTTTAAATGGCTTTATGCTGTTCATAGATGATTATGAGAATATAAAAATAAATACAAAACCGATTATATTCTGTACCTTTGCCTAAATTTCGACAATCGAAAGCAAGATGACAAACGTTCGTCATCTTTTATTCCCAGCAGTGATGTTGTATCTAATATGAGAAAAAGAATTTCAAACGACGATAACCGTCGTGACAGCCGACCATCAGAAGGTCGCTCATCCACAGGAAGATCTGAAGGTAGATCAGAAGGTAGATCTTCAGGAGGCCGTGATTTTAACTGGCCGCGTAATGACTCAAGTGCCCCTCGTGAATTCAGAGGTCCACGC
This sequence comes from Aquirufa sp., assembly GCA_044338355.1. Classification (GTDB taxonomy): domain Bacteria; phylum Bacteroidota; class Bacteroidia; order Cytophagales; family Spirosomataceae; genus Aquirufa. The sequence goes on along the minus strand of JBIILT010000003.1, from coordinate 7,750 downwards.
AACGACTCTAGCGCTCCACGTGCACCTAGATCAGAATCAACTAATCGTTTTTCATCAGAACGCAAACCTTATCAAGGCGGCGGCGAACGCAAGCCATACCAAGGCGGAGATCGTAAACCATTTGATGGAGAGCGCAAACCCTATCAAGGAGGCGATCGTAAACCATTTGATGGCGAGCGCAAACCCTATCAAGGAGGCGAACGTAAACCTTATCAAGGCGGCGAGCGCAAACCTTATCAAGGTGGAGATCGTAAACCATTTGATGGCGAGCGTAAACCCTATCAAGGCGGCGAACGTAAACCTTATCAAGGTGGAGACCGCAAACCATTTGATGGAGAGCGTAAACCCTATCAAGGCGGCGAACGCAAGCCTTTTGGCAGAACTGAAAATCCAACACGAACACCCTATAAAGGAGATAATCGCTGGGATCGCAATGCTGCGCCCAAGGTAGAAGGTTCGGAAGAATCGACGACACCGCGCGACGAGAATCCAACAGCGCGTATTGAGCGTAAATATGAGGAGCGTACAGAGCGTTCTGCAGATCGCCCTGAGCGTCCAGAAGGAGATCGCAATCCCCGTTATTCAGATCGCGAGACTTTTAAAAGTCGTTCGCGTTTCGATGACGCGCCCGCTTTCGAGCCACAATATAAATTAGATCGCTACAAAGAGCGTGCTCCGGCGAAAATCCAAAAGAAAATCGCCCAAACCGATCGTCGTTCTGACGAAATTCGCTTAAATCGCTACATCGCAAACGCGGGAATTTGTTCTCGTCGCGATGCGGATAAATTAATCGAAGCGGGTGAAATCAAGGTAAATAATAAGGTAATCACAGAAATGGGCTACCAGGTGCATCCGACGGATATCGTAAAATACGGGAACCGTAAGTTAAACCGCGAAAAACCAGTTTACTTATTATTAAATAAGCCAAAAGACTTCTTAACAACTACCGACGACCCGAACGATCGCAAGACCGTCATGGAATTAGTGAAGAACGCAACTGAATCGCGTATTTACCCGGTGGGACGTTTAGATAGAAACACGACTGGTTTATTGTTGTTAACAAACGACGGTGAATTAGCGGATAAATTAACGCATCCATCGAACGAAATCGAGAAGATTTACCAAGCTGAATTAGACAAGCCTTTGACAGACGAAGATTTCGAGAAAATCAAGGAAGGTTTAATTTTAGAGGATGGTGAAATTAAAGTAGATGATTTGGCCAAAGTCACTCCAGACGGCTACGTCATCGGCGTTAAAATCCACTCTGGCAAAAATCGTATCGTTCGTCGTATTTTCGAACACCTAGGATATGAAGTAACAAAGCTTGACCGTACCACTTTCTCTGGCTTAACGAAGAAAGATCTTCCACGCGGTAGCTGGAGATTCTTGACGGAGAGAGAGTTAGTGAAGTTGAAGTATTTACTTTAGTCGAAGCGAGGCTTCGACAGTCACTAGTCGAGAGTTAAAAGTCGCGACTTCGTCGCTTAGTCATCGCTTCGCGATTTAGTCTGCTAGCGACTAGTGACTAGCGACTAACAAAAAACCCGCTGATTTCAGCGGGTTTTTTGTTTATCAGCGGGTTTTTTGTTTAAATATTCATCAACGACTCTCGTCTTCTCATCTTTCCGGCTGGAATGCCGAACATCATCTTGAAACGACGGCAGAAATAAGCCGTATCTTTGTACCCTACTTCGGAACCGATGGCGCGAATGGATTTCTTCGTCGTACGAAGCAAACCTACCGCCGCTTCCATACGTTGGTACTCGATATAATCTTGTGGGTTAATACCCGTTAACATCTTGAAATATTGACCGACATAGTCTTCCGAAACGTTTGCGACGTTCGCTAAAACTTTGTTCGATAAATCACCACCTAAATGATCCTTGATATAAGCGAAGATATCGATTAAGCGAGGATCTTTAAAGTAAGTCGAGTTCGTCGCTAATTGCTCTACGAATAAACGGTTTTCAATAATGTAACGAATCACTTCGATAACAATCTCTTCCGTTTTGATCTTGATGATACGTCCTTTTCCGATGGCATCAGAAAGATCTTCTTCTAAGATCTCGCGGATAGTCGCCGCTAATTTATCATCACGTTTGATTAAGAACGGAGGAATATCTAAAGAAGTAAAGAAGTTAACTGAATCGAAAACCTTCGCTTCGAAGGCCACCATCCCGAAAGAGTTCGGTTGCGTTCCAATAAGCGATGCATCCGTATTTTGATCAAAATATAATTCCCGGTGAGTCATGAACTCTTCATTATTCACCGCTCTCGGTTTTTCTGCATTTCCGTAGGTTACACTGATCATTTTACCCCCTGGGATAAAAAGCATATCGCCTTCTTCTACTGGAGTCTCCTCCTCGCCAAAAGATACCTCTCCTTTGTACAATATCAAGAGCGAATTTTCTACGTCGTAGAAATTCTTGATACGAATAGGTTGTAATATTCTAATGTTTCTCGCTTTGATGAATTTAACACCTAAGGACTCAATGATCTTGTTGTAATCTTCCATAATTTATCACCAAATGGTGTAATTAATACGATTTCCTAAATAAACTTGGACAAAACTAATAAAACAGATAATAATTCCAAATTATTTCGTCGATTAATTTGGCCAAATTGTCCTGTTTTTTTTCGGGTATTTATTTGTAATATATCAATAAGAGGCAGATTAATCAATGGAAGTAATTCGGAGCATCTGCTTTGGCCTATTTTATGATTATTTCGAGGAAATTGTAAATTTCTATTTTTTTAAAATTTTAGCTCAATTTTTATGTAAATTTGTTTTTTACAATCACAAAATCAGATGGGATTATTTAATTTTCTTTCGAAGGATATAGCCATGGACTTAGGTACGGCGAATACCTTGATTATACACAAAGATCAGGTTGTCGTAGATGAGCCGTCGATTATTGCATTAGATCGCAATACGAATAAGGTTTTAGCCGTGGGTCGTCAGGCGATGATGATGCACGAGAAAACGAATGATAATATCAAAACAATTCGTCCCCTAAAAGATGGGGTGATTGCAGACTTTACCGCGGCTGAATTAATGATGCGTGGTTTAATCAAGATGATGGACAAAGGAAATTCCTTCTTTTCTCCTTCATTGAGAATGGTAATTTGTATTCCATCCGGAATTACGGAGGTAGAAAAAAGAGCCGTTAAGGACTCCGCAGAACATGCTGGAGCACGTGAAGTGTATATGGTACACGAACCGATTGCTGCGGCCATCGGTATCGGAATTGATATAGAGCAACCGAATGGATCTCTAGTAGTAGATATCGGAGGTGGAACAACCGAGGTGGCGATCATTTCTTTAAGCGGCATCGTGGTAGAAAATTCGATTCGTGTCGCGGGGGATGAGTTTACACGTGATATTAAAGATTATTTGTTGCGTGAGCACAAATTAGTCATTGGTGAGCGTTCGGCTGAGCAAATTAAAATTCAAGTAGGTTCTGCATTGCCAGAACTGGAAAATCCTCCAGCTGATTTTGAGATTCGTGGACGTGATCAGATGACCGGTATTCCTAAGGAAATCTTGATCAACTACTCTGAAATCGCCTATGCTTTAGATAGCTCGATCACTAAAATTGAGGTAGCTATCATGGAAACCTTGCAAAGAGCTCCAGCAGAATTATCAGGTGATATTTTCCACAATGGGATTCATTTAGCTGGTGGGGGTGCGATGTTGCATGGTTTGGACAAGCGTATCGAGAAGAAAACACAATTGAAAGTACACGTGGCAGATGATCCGTTAAAAGCGGTTATTCGTGGTACAGGTGAAATCTTGAAAAACTTAGAGAAATACCGTCCGGTATTGATTACCTAGTAGGGGATGAATCAACTGTTTGAGTTTTTATTGCGTCAGCGAAATCTGCTTCTGTTTATTTTGCTGCAGGTTATCAGTCTTTGGTCTGTGTTCACCTACAATAATTACCAGCATACCCTCTACTTTAATACCACTAATTCTTGGGCAGCCTCTATCTTGTCCACTCGACAAGAAGTTGCAACCTATCACCAATTGCGAGAAATCAATGGTGAGTTAGCAGCAGAAAATCAGAGTTTACATCAACAGATTTTCAAGTTACAATCACAGGTTCAACAGAAAGCTGATTTACCTGTCTTTTTCAGCAAGGCTTCACTAGATCGTTACAAGCCTATTGCATGTAAGGTGATAGATCAGAGCACAAGAAATTCGCAAAACTATTTAACGATTGAAAAAGGCTACTTGGATGGGATCAAGCCAGGGATGTCTGTTATTTCCTCGACAGGGGTGGTAGGGAAAGTTATTTCGTGTACGGAGAATTTGGCCTTAATTGTATCTGTTTTACATACAAGTAATACAGTTTCGGCTAAAATTAAGTCCTCAGGCGAATTAGGTTACATCAAGTGGCCCGGCTATCAAACAGAAGTGGCGGAGTTAATGGATGTGTCTAAGTACAAAAAAGTCGTTAAAGGCGATACGATCGTCACCTCTGACTACAATGCTGTTTATCCTCCTAATATTCCGATTGGAATTGTGGCCAAAGTGGGTTTACAAGATGATGGAACTTTCCACGATATCAAGGTGATGTTATTGACACATTTTTCTACGCTTCGCTATGTATATGTGATTGAAAATAAGTTTGCTGGACAGCAGGATAAATTAGATCAAGCAAAACCTAAAATCGACTAAAATGAGTGCTAATTTTCAATACAAATGGTGGATTGCGGTGGTATTGTCCATCGTTGTACAGCTATTGTTTTTGCGGGATTTGGCCTTATTCTATTATGGCTTTTGTTTCATTTATTTATGGGCAATAATCAAAGCGCCTATAGAAACACCTCCGGTGTATCTCATTTTGGGAGGATTTGTATTGGGTTGGTTGCTGGATACATTCTATAATACGCATGGGATGCATGCTTTTTCCACCGTATTAGTGGCATGGTTGCGCCCCACTTTCTTTAAGATACTTACTCCTGCAAATGGATATGATGAGCGATCTTCCATCAGTTTAGATGAGATGAAGTGGATGTGGTTTTATCCCTATTTGGCATTGATGCTTTTTACACATCACTTGGTTTTGTTTTTATTAGAAGCTAGTGATGCAAGTTTGTTTGGCCTTAGTCTCTTGAAGGCCTTATTGAGCACTTTGTTAGGAATCGCGGTGTTTACTTTGTTAGAATTATTTAACAAGGAGAAATAAGTCTTTTTGTCATCATTTATTTTTGGCGTTTAAATTGTAAGCATTGCGGTATCTTTTAGATAAACCGCCATGAGTACAGAAAATAGTTCAGTGATTACACTGACAGAATCGCAAGCCAGAGCTCTCTTTGAAAAGGAGTTTGTTCCACACCTGGATGCGATGTATAATTTTGCCCTTCGACTGACCAATGACGAGGATGATGCGCATGATTTAGTCCAAGATACGTGCATGCGGGCTTTTCGTTTTATTGGGTCATTTGAGCCAGGGACCTATGCTAAGGCCTGGTTGTTCCGTATTCTCAAGAATAATTTCATCAATGATTATCGTAAGAAATCCCGCGGCCCATCTAAAGTTGAATTTGAATGGGTGGAGCAATCTTTTGCCGGTGATGATGACCCAGAGCCTGCTTTTCAAGCAGATTTGCAGGCTGAAACAGTCAATGAAATGTTGGGGGATGAAATTACTTCCGCGATTCAAGCTTTACCGGTTGACTTTAGAATGATTATCATTTTGTGTGATTTAGAAGAGTTTAGCTACGAAGAAATGGCTAAAATTCTGAATATCCCCATAGGTACGGTTCGTTCTCGACTTCATCGGGCACGTACCATGCTGAAAGAAACCTTAGCGGTGTATGCTGCAAAAAGAGGGTATAAAACTGACATGTTGTCAGCCTAGCTCGGAACTATTTTTTTACCATCGATGTTAGAAACACTATGAAGTCGAATTGTTCCCATCAACCTGATTGCCTGAAGCTGATCCAACGCATCGTGGATAAAGAGGCTACTGCAGAAGAAGAGGCCCATTTTTTAGCAAATAAAGAGCAATGTTTGCCTTGTCAAGAAGGGCATAAATTAGAGGTCGCACTTCGTCAGGCCTTAAAATCCAAATGTACATCTACCTGTCCAGCCAATTTAATCGAAAGCATTCGTTCAAAAATATCGTCCATTCTGCTCCTTATATTGATCTTAATTCCCTTATTTTGTTGGTTCATATAATCATCAGAATTTTTGGAAGGTAAACTCATCATATTTTCAGCCCCTTCGGGCTCAGGTAAAACGACTATCGTTAAAGAATTATTAGCGCGTAATGCTGATTTGGGCTTTTCGATATCTGCGTGCACCCGTGATAAGCGTGGTCGACACGAAGAGCACGGGAAGGATTATTATTTTTTGACGCCTGATGATTTCCGCCAAAGAATTGCAAATGAGGAGTTTGTAGAGTGGGAGGAGGTATATGCCGGGGCCTATTATGGAACGTTGAAGTCGGAGATTGAACGTATCTGGGCTTCTGGAAAACAGGTGATTTTTGATGTGGATGTGCGTGGAGGCTTAGCTTTGAAGAAATATTATGGAGATAGGGCGTTAGCTGTTTTTGTGAAGGTGCCTACCTTGGAAATGCTCGAAGATCGTTTGCGTTCACGTGGTACTGAAGACGAAGAGGCTTTGTCGAAGCGTATATTTAAGATGAAATTCGAGTGGTCTTTCCAAGATCAATTTGATGTGATTTTAGTGAATGATAAGCTGGAGGAGGCCGTGGATGAAGCACAAGCTTTATACGATCAATTGAAGAAAGCATGAAAGTAGGCCTGTTTTTTGGTTCGTTTAATCCGATTCACCAGGGTCATTTGATCATTGCGCAGGCGGTGTTGAATCAGACGGAGGTGGACCAAATCTGGTTCGTCGTTTCACCCCAAAATCCACATAAAAAAACCAAGAGTCTTTTGCACGAGTTTGATCGTTTAGATCTGGTGGACCGGGCTATTGCAGATAATTTCGCATTCAAATCTTCCGACATTGAGTTTCATTTGCCCCGTCCTTCCTACACGATTGATACGCTGGTGCATTTAGCAGAGCGCCATCCGGAGAACGAATTCAAGTTGATTATCGGAGGGGATAATTTAGAACAGTTCAAGAGCTGGAAAAACTATAACCAGATACTTGATTATTATGGACTCTTCGTTTACCCGCGTGGAGAAGAGCCGGCTTCAGATTTATGGTCGCATAAGAACGTTCAGCGGATCGAGGCACCTGTTTTACACATTTCTGCGACTTATATAAGAGCCTGTATTCAACAAGGAAAATCGATAAAATATCTAGTTCCTGATGAAGTGGAGGCACTTATCTCCTCTAAAAAATTCTACCTTTAGGCCTTTCCGCCTAATCGATGATCTCCTATTTTTCCCGTTTCCCTTTTGTCCGAATTTTGTTGTTTTGGATGGCGGGTATCTTGCTTTCAGGGTTTGTGTACTGGCCGATTTTAGGCTTCATGGGTTTCCTTCTGCCGGGGAGAGTTTTTAAAAGTATAGGGATCTCTTCCTTAATCATTGTTTTTGCGATGGCTTGGACGGTGCAGCTACAACCTGTTTTGCCAGCGCTTCCTACGGATGGTTTTGTATTTCGAGTAGAAGGGCTTGTGGAAGCTAAACCCAAAACTTGGTCCGTTTTAGCTAGATGCATGGGTCGGAGGGATTCCTCCAGTAAATGGTCTTCCTCGACTGGCTTATTTCGGTTATATCTTGCAAAGCAATTGCCTAAACCCAGCGCTGGAGATGTCTATGG
>JBIILT010000043.1:0-8775 GCA_044338355.1 Aquirufa sp. | reverse complement strand
CTACTAACAAAGGCAATGAATCTGCGAATGAGGTGTTTTTAGCTAGTACCGTCTGGTATTTTTCCTTCATCTGACGAGGATTTTCCTCCGTAATTCGAACCAACTTTACCTGTTGAGATAAGGCTTGCGAAAACCAAAGTGACCACCCATCCATCACTTCTCGAGCTTCCAATTGATCATCCCAAATCTCAACAGAAATATAATTCCCTAAAGAAGGCGCTAAAGACAATTCTTTTTCCAAGCCCGTAACAGTATCTTTCACTAAATAACCATTTGCTGATTCCGCTAAAGCAAATCTAGTAAGCTCAGGCCGGGTACGCTGTGTAATAAATTTACCCTCCGCGTATACTAGCATGAAGCGACGATCACCACGTAAACCCTCCCTCTCCATGACTGCGTTAGAGACAGAAACTGCCCCTAATGACTTGATTGGATAGATAAATAGATGTGAGACCATTAAACAAATGTATCACATTCTGTGGAAAAAGCCTTATGGGTGCTTATAGGCTTTTGACTTCCTAATGTGGCTTGATTTTGTTAATTTTGTTTTATTGATTGATTTAACCTATTTCTATGAAACCATTTCGCTTAGCCTTCTTCGTTCTTTTGTGTCCCATTGCGGCGCAAGCACAACAAATGTTGACTTTAGAAGAGGCAATCCAACAAGGAATAATGAAGCAATATTCTATTCAGATTTCTAGACAAAGAGAGCGAATCGCAGCGAATGAAAATTCGCTTGGTAATGCAGGATTTCTTCCTACCATTACTGGATCAGCTTCTAAAAATTATACAATTTCTGGACTTGATCAATCATTTTTTGGAGGATTGAGACCTCCTTTGGTTCAGTCTGGGGTTAATTCAAATTCTAGCAATGCGGGAATAGCGATGGCTTGGACATTATACGATGGCCAAGGCATGTTTGTTTTACGTGATCGATTTAAAGAATTACAAAACCTAGGGGCAAAGCAAACGGAATCTAATATTGAGAACTTAATCGCCTTAATTTCAACCACCTATTACGACATCATCCGTCAAAACCTAAGAGTAAACAACTTCAAAAAAGGACTTGAAATCTCGAATGACCGCCTTAAATTAGCAAAAGACCGCTACGAAGTAGGTCAAGGGTCTAAAGTGGATTATTACTCAGCTCAAGTCGATTACAATGAGGATAAGGCTCTATTAATAGCACAGGAGCAATCCTTTACAAATACTAAAATCGGGTTCAATACCCTTTTGGTTAAAGATTACAAGGCAGATTTTCAACTAAATAATATGATTGATTTAATGCCTAAACTAGCGTTAAATGAGCTTAAAATGAGTGCCTTGTCCCAAAATCCTGCACTCATCTCTGCTATTTTGACTAAAAAAGTAAATGATTTAGATACCAAAAATTTACAGAGTCAACAGAAACCTCAAATCGATTTATTGGCTGGATATAATATGAATACCGTGGCAAATGGTGCGGGTTTTGGGGTAGAAAAAGGAAGCAGCGATGTTTTAAACTATGGCTTAAGAGCAACCTTCAACATCTTTGATGGTTATAACCAGAAAAGAAGAATTCAAAACGCAAAAATCAATGCAGAAATTGCGTCACTCCAAATTGAGGATTTGAAAAATAATCTTTTGTCCTCGCTGGAAAGAACATACATTACTTATGAAAATGCGTTGAATTTAATTCAGCTTGAAACAGAGAATTACGCCATCGCAAAACAAAACATCGATATTGCTTTTGATCGCTTTAAAGTAGGTATCGCTACTTCTTATGAATTAAGAGAGGTTCAACGCAATGCAGTAGCAGCTGAAACTCGTTTAATTGAAGCCAAGTTTGCGGCTAAATCTGCCGAGATTGAGTTAATTCGATTGAGTGGAAATTTGATGTAATTCCTCGTTTAACTGCTGTTGATAGAGTTCAAAATAAAGCGTTTTGCGCTCCATCAGAAACTCGTGTGACCCGCTTTCAATGATTGATCCATCAGAAAGCACAAAGATTCGATTCGCTAAACGAGCAGAAGAAACACGGTGTGAGATAATCAAAGAAGATTTCCCTTGCGTGACCTGTTTTAGGTTTTCCAAAATTGTATGTTCGGTATGCGTATCAACGGCAGATAAACAGTCGTCTAATATGAGCATCTTCGGATTTTTAGCCAAAGCACGTGCAATCGAAACGCGTTGTTTCTGACCACCAGAAAGCGTAATTCCCCTCTCGCCTAGAATCGTCTCGAATTGATCAGGGAACTCCATGATAGTAGAGTACACATCTGCTTGCTTCGCCGCGATCTCAATAGATTCTTGTGTTAAAGAATCATTCCCAAACCGAATATTCTCCGAAATACTGGTCGAGAACAAAAACACATCCTGCGGCACAAATCCTACAAAAGAACGCACCCACGCCATATCCCACTCTTTCAAAGAAATACCATCCAATAAAATCTCCCCCGAACTAGGGTCATAAAAACGAGCCATCAACAAGGCTACAGTCGATTTACCGGAACCAGTTTGGCCTAATAATGCCACGGACTCCCCTGCCGCAATGCTTAAATTTACGTTTTCTAACACTATACGATCTGAACCCGGATAGACAAAGCTGACGTCTTTAAACTCCCAATTCCCTATGATCTCCTGGCGAATTTGCAGACCAGTGGTTAATTCTGATTTGGCCTCTAAAAACTCATTAATACGCTTCTGTGAAGCCGCAGCTCGTTGAATCTGAGAGCTAGTCCAACCCAAAGCAGTCACCGGCCAAGTCAACATAAATACATACATGATGAACTCCGTGATATTACCCACGGTCATTCGACCCGCGATTACTTCCTGTGATCCAATGTATACAACTAGTATCGTCGAAAAACCAACCAATAAAGCGATTAAAGGGGTAAAGAGCGAATCAACCTTGACTAAACCGAGTGATTTAGCACGGTAGTCAGATGAAGCCTCGGTAAACGATTCCAGCGATTTTTTCTCTCTCACAAAGGATTTCAACACCCGAATTCCCGAAAAGGCTTCCTGCACGAAGGTCGAAATCTGCGATAAGGCTGCCTGAATCTCTTCTGATTTACGGATAATCACCGAATTCACATAATAAATACTCATCGACAAAATGGGTAAAGGCATTAATACGTACCACATCAATTTCTGATTCACCTGCCACATCGAATAAATCACGAGGATAAAAACCGTAATCAAATTCAAGCCATACATCATGCTAGGACCTACATACATCCGTACTTTTCCTACATCCTCAGAAATACGAGCCATCAAATCCCCTGTATTTTGTTGGCGATAGAAGGAAAGAGGCAAAGTTTGGTAATGGGTATAAATCTCGTTTTTCAACTCGAACTCGATATGACGGGACATCACAATGAGAGTTTGACGAACCAAAAAGAGAAAAACTCCTTTCATTATCGCCATCAAAATGATCAAACCTCCGTAAAAGAATAGGGTAAAACCAAAGATTTCATAAAAGGCCTTTTGGAGACTAAAACCTTTAAATAGAAAATAAATATCGATTGTTTCTGTCACTAAATCGAGTGCATAACGCACTAATTGAGCAGGGAATACACCAAAAAAATTAGAAAAAAGTGTGAAGATAATTCCAAGGAATAAAAGCCATTTGTACTTCCAAAAATACTGATTGATATGACTTAGCGCGCCCATGTATAGATTTATTGACTACAAAGATAGGACCTTTATCAATTAAAATTCTTAATTTTGAGATTCAAAACAATACGCTCTTTTATTTCGGATGGTTAACAGGAGATTACTACGTGTCAAAGCATTTCAGCAATTGTATGCTTTCTATACACAAGAACGTGCCCAATATCAATTAGCTTTTGATGGTTTAGCGACCATTTTTCAGCCTGATTTATCCTTAATGGTCTCAAAAGAAGACCAATCGCCTCGTTTAGAAGGCCTAAGACAACTAGCCGAAATTCAATTAAAAGAGTTTTTTCAAGAAATTAGTTCAGAAGAAACCATTCCAGATGAAGCGCAAGAAGCAGCTCAATCAGTCTATCATCAATACCAAGAAAACGTAAAGCAAATTGCTAAAAAGCTAAAACATGATATGGTTTTAGAGGTAGAAGCCATCAACAAGCAATACCTAAAAATCCTATATTACTTGCAGCAATTGCCTTTAATTGCACTTTGGGATGAAAATAGACGTTTGTTAGAGAACAACACAAAGACCTCTTTGCTGGCTAAAAATAAGGTATTATATATTCTGTCCAAATGGAGCGATTTGCAACGCGCCTTTGACAAAAACCGCATAGGTTGGTCGGAAGAAGATGAAAATTTAATCAAGAAATTATTTATTGAGAACATCTTGACAGATGAAACCTTCTTAACTTACCTTCCTACCGCAGGTAAGAAGTTTGAAGACGATTTAGCTTTCGTCGTTTACGTGTTGAAAAATTTCCTTTTAAAACACGAGTCGATGACAGAATATTTTGAGGAAAAAGATTTAAATTGGTCTTTGAATAAGGATGTGGTAAAGAGTATGGCAAACAAGACCTTTAAGATAGAGGCTTTGGAAGACCTAAGTTTACAACCTCTTGCTATCCAATGGGAAGACGATAGGTTATTCTTTGAAGAATTATTTGATTACAGTGTCTCAGAAGACAAGCAATTGAGTGCATGGATCGGGGACCAAACGAAAAACTGGGAATCCGATCGCTTAGCGGTAGCAGATTTTATCATTCTTAAGATGGCATTAGCCGAGATGGTGAAATTCTCGAGTATTCCCGTGAAAGTGAGTATTAATGAGTACATCGAACTAGCAAAAAATTATTCGACACCTAAGTCTGGCCAGTTTATTAACGGTATTTTAGACGTAGTTTCGAATCGCTTAGTTCACGAAAAAGTGATTACTAAATCAGGTCGAGGATTAATCGACATAGCTAACAAATAAAATGAGCAAATCATCTAGATCTTTTTGGGCCTTCGTAGTAGGCGCGGCAGCAGGAGCTGTAATAGGTATTTTATACGCTCCCGATAAAGGAGAGAATACCCGCAGTAAATTGTATTTTCAATTGAACAAATACCGTGATCAGTTAAAACAATTGATCAATGATATCGTAGAGGGCAAAGAGGTAATCGAAACTACTGCAAAATCAGAAGGCAAAAAAGTGGTTCAGGATGCCAAAATCAAAGCTGAGAAATTACTAGAAGATGTGGAAAAAATGATGACACAAATTAAGGCGAAATAAGATGCGTTCTACCCTCCTACTCTTCTGTTTACTCGGGATTCTATCCTGCAAAAACAAGCCAAAAGAGGCGAACAATGCCACGGAAAATGCCATCCCTGCAACTTTAAAACCGACTGCAGAAAAACACCCCATTTTTTATTTAGAAGATTCCCATGTTTCTTTAGGGCGCATAACAGAAGGAGATAGTATTTTTCATACCTATAATTTTAAGAACACGGGAAATTTACCTTTGAAAATTATCACAGTGAATGCTTCTTGCGGATGCACCACACCTAAATGGAGTACCGAATTAATTCAACCAGGAAAAAAAGGATTCATTCGAGTGAAATTTGATTCAAAAGGTAAAGTAGGAAAATTAAAAAAATCGATTACCGCCTACTGTAATACGCTTCCAGCGGAGAACAGAATGGGCTTTAAAGTAGAAGTATTACCTAAAAAATAAACAGATGTTATTATTACAAGCACAGAGTCCCGCGTACATGCAAATCATCCTTTTTGGAGGTATTTTTGTGGTATTTTATTTCTTTATGATTCGTCCTCAACAAAAAAAGGCGAAAGAGGCAAAGAAATTCATTGAGGAATTAAAGACAGGAGACAAAGTGGTAACCATTGGTGGCGCACACGGAACTGTTGTAACGATTCGCGAAAAAACAATCGTAGTTGAAGTAGATTCAAACAAAGGGGTTCGCATGGTTTTCGAGAAAACAGCGATCTCTAAAGATGCTTCTTCTCGCTTAGAAGAGTAATTCAATGCAAACTAGCCTGAAACCTTTCATCGGAATTACAGGCGGAATAGGATCCGGCAAATCAACCATTTGCCGGATTTTTTCGTGTCTGGGAATTCCTGTTTTCGAAGCAGATAAAATAGCTCGTGAAATTTGCGATAATGATATTGCGGTAAAAGAAGCCATCATCGCAGAGTTTGGTCCTAAAGCCTATCTCCCAGATGGTTCCTACAATCGCGCTTGGATCAAAGGCTTGTTACAAAAATACCCAGGGGATGTCGCACACCTCAATGCCATCATCCATCCAGCTGTTCGATCTCAGGCAGCAGAATGGATATTAAATACCCCTGAAGCCCCTTTTTGTTTATACGAATCTGCCCTCATTACACCACGCACTAAACCAGAGCACATCTCACAGATGATCACGGTGGATTGTCCTTTACCTGAGCGAATTCAAAACGTCCAAAAAAGAAGTCATATGAGTTATATGGAAACGATGCAAATAATCGATTTGCAACCACAACCCAAAAATTATTTATGGGGGGCTGATTTTATCATTCAAAATGCAAAAAATGATCGCGTTTTTCCTCAAGTAATGAACATCTTAAAAGCATTTACCTGTTTTGTACTTTTATTAGCCGGACCATCCGCTTTAGCACAATTCAAAGCCATGACTTTCAATATTCGTATGGATACCGAATCTGATGGAGCAAATCAATGGAAATACCGCGCGAAGCATTGCGGGGAATTGATCCGCTACCATGATGCTGATATTATCGGATTACAAGAGGCATTCCTACATCAAATTACGGATTTAGAAAAGGAATTGCCAGGATATGGATGGTTCGGAAAAGGGCGCGATGATGGAAAAGCAGAGGGAGAATTCTCTGCGTTGATGTACCGTAAATCAAAATTCAAACTCCTAAAAGAGAATACATTTTGGTTGTCTGATTCGTGTGACAAAGTGGGTTTTGGCTGGGATGCTGCCTGCCGGCGCGTGGTTACCTGGGGACAATTCCAAGAAATCAAGACAGGGAAAAAATTCTATGTTTTCAACACCCATTTCGATCATTTAGGTAAGGTGGCTAGAAGAGAAAGTGCGAAACTCGTTTTGCGTAAAATGGCGGAAATCGCCGGTAAAAACCCCGTGATTTTAACCGGTGATTTTAATGCCACCCCAGATGACGAACCTATTCAAATTCTAGTGGATACAAAAAATCCAGCGCATGTTACTGATGCGGAGAAGATCAGCAAAAATGGACACTACGGGCCATATAGCTCCTTTAATGGCTTTATTAAAGAACAAGAAGGCCGGCACATCGACTATATTTTTGTCAAAAATGGCCCTTCGGTAATACAGCACACCACTCATAGCGAAACGTGGGAAAACAAATATCCAACGGATCATTTCCCCGTGAGTGCTGTCATTAGAATCCCGTAAAGCATTTGGGAATTATCCCTTTAAAAAGTAAATTTGATTATGGAAAATTTTATTGTTTCAGCACGTAAATACCGCCCTACCTTATTCGATTCAGTAGTAGGCCAAAGTCACATTACCACCACGCTAAAAAATGCCATTAAGTCAAATCACTTGGCTCAAGCATTTCTTTTTTGTGGCCCGAGAGGGGTTGGAAAGACGACTTGTGCGCGTATTTTAGCGAAGACAATTAATTGCCAGGATGTAGGTGCGGATGGTGAAGCCTGTGGCAAATGTTCTTCCTGTCATTCCTTCCAAGAAAATACGTCATTAACAATCCACGAATTAGATGCAGCTTCGAATAACTCCGTTGAAGATATCCGTAACCTAATCGATCAAGTTCGCTATCCTCCCCAAAATGGTAAATACAAAATTTACATCATTGATGAGGTGCATATGCTTTCGGCAGCAGCCTTTAATGCCTTTTTAAAGACCTTAGAGGAACCGCCATCCTACGCTATTTTCATCTTAGCGACAACGGAAAAACATAAAATATTGCCTACGATTCTTTCGCGTTGCCAAATCTTTGACTTCAACCGAATTCAATGGAAAGATATGGCGTCTCACCTTTCTTCTATCGCAGAAAAGGAGGGCATTAATGCAGAGCCTGCGGCCTTAGAATTAATTTCCATCAAAGCCGACGGAGGTCTTCGCGACGCTCTTTCGATGTTTGACCTAAATGTGACCTTCTCCACAGACAATTCGCTGAGACATGCTGCTGTATTGGAAAACTTACACATACTTGATAGCGATTATTACTTCCAATTAACGGATTTCTTTGTGAATCAAAACCACACAGAAGCGCTCGTTTTATTAGATGAGATTATGCGCAAGGGTTTCGATGGTCAACAGTTTATTGCCGGCCTTTCTGAGCATTTCCGGAATTTGTTATTTGCTAAAGATCCGAAGACACTTGCACTCATGGAGTTAAGTGAAGAGAACAGAGCTAAATTCCAGACTCAATCTGCGAAGACCTCTGCCTCCTTCTTGTTATCTGCCATGAACCTCTGCTCCCAATGCGAGATTCATTATAAAGCAGCAAAGAACGCACGTTTACACGTCGAATTGACCCTCTTAAAAATCAATTACCTGCCGTCGGTTTACCAACCTACCGCTACTCAACCTGCGGTGGAGGGTGGCGCCGGAAAAAAGTCTGAGAGTAAACCGATAGCTACGGCTTCGGTTTCTGAGGCTGAGCCAGAAGTTAAGTCTACCAATACAGAAGCATCTCAGGAAACCCCTACGCCAAATCTTGAAGAAGCTAAGGTAGTAGCCGATTCTACTGAAAAGACAAGTGTTTTGGATACACCTGAGACTCCTGCACCAGCACCCGAGCCGAAAATAGAAACGCAAGCTATCAGACCTACTA
>JBIILT010000047.1:0-8430 GCA_044338355.1 Aquirufa sp. | reverse complement strand
GAATGCAGCGGGTTGTACTACGACTTCAGCCCCAGTGGCCGTGGTGGTAAATATTTGCAATCTCCCTCCAGTAGCGTTACGCTATCCAAATTATAGTTATGTATTTATCCAAGGTCAAGAGATAGGAGCTCTTGTCCCAAGTAATGGTGGAGGTAAAATCACGAACTACGCGGTGTCTCCAGCCTTGCCTTCAGGATTAGTTTTGAACCTATCGACTGGAATCATATCAGGAAAACCTACTACTATTAATAGCTTGAAATCATATACGATTACAGGTTCTAATTCGGCAGGTTCAAGTTCTGTTACTGTAAATATGGCTGTCATCATCAGACCTCCTTTTAACTTGAGATTCCCAAGTCCAGTTATACTGAAAGTAAATACAGCGATAACGCCTATTGTTCCAACATTTGAAGGCGAAGGAGTAACATTCAGTATTTCAGGAGCATTGCCTGCAGGTTTAAGTTTAAACACTGCTACTGGTATTATTTCTGGAACGCCTATTAGCTTGAGGGCAGCCACGAATTACACGGTAACTGCGACTAATTCATCTGGATCTGCTAGTGCAAATATCAGTATCACGGTAGTAGGTGACGCCCCTCTTTTAATTTGCCCAATGGCCCTGACCTATGTAACAGGAACTCCAATTCAAACGGTGAATTTTGCAGCTTCTGGCTCAAATGTCACTTATACCATTAGTCCTGCATTGCCGGCTGGTTTAACATTCAACCCAACTACAGGACAAATTAATGGTACCCCTACGGCCGCTAGTGCAAGAACATCGTATACGATTACTGCGACTAATGCTGCAGGAACTGCAAGCTGTCCTTCTTGGTTCCTGGAAGTTTTACCTCCATCTATTAATATTACGCCTGCGCCACTAGTTGAAAACCAAACTTTCATTAGCGGCTCAACGGTGGCAGATTTAGTAGCCACAGGTACAGCCATTAAGTGGTATGCGACACCATCAAGTGGAACACCTCTAGCTTCGACAACGGTCTTGAATAATGGGGTAACCTATTTTGCAACACAGACCATTAATGGAGCAGAGAGTTTGAATCGATCAGGTTCGTTTGTAACCATCGTAGACGTCCAAATTGCTGCAAGTGCTACTAGTGTATGTAAAGGCACTCCTGTAACCTTAACATCAAGTGCGACCATAGGTGGCGTTTCTATTATCCAAAATGGAGCAATCCCGCCAGCATTAAACGGTAGTCTTGTAGGCTACTGGCCATTTAATGGAAATGCGAATGATGAATCGAACGGCGGTAAAAATGGTACCATCAGCGGTGCCGTATTGACGACGGATAGATTTGGAGTAGCTAATAAGGCTTATGACTTTAATGGTACGAATGCCTTTATCTCCGTACCGGGCGCCTTCCCTATCTCGAATGACTTTACGATTTCATTCTGGACCCAGTCTCAAAACACCCTTGCTGAAGGAACCGTTTTAAATGATGGAAGCAATGATATAGGAGGGAATGACTTCAATTTAAGCCTAAACGCGAATAATGTGAATGTTCGGGCCGATAAATCCGGAACAAACCTTTGGGAAAACTTTACTATTTCGAATGAAAAAATCACCGGAAGATGGTCCCATGTAGTTTGGAAAATGACCCCGACTAGTTCGTCGATATACATAGATGGAAAACTAATCGGCACGAAGAACGTCAGAGGTTCTAATCTAGGATTCCATGATGCGAGATCTTATTTCGGAGTTCGTGGTGTTTGGACAGGTTATCTAGACAAATACTTCAAAGGTAAATTAGATGATATTGCGATGTATAACCGCAGCCTGACAGATACGGAGATTCAGCAGTTATATGTATCAGCTACTAATTTAACGTGGTCGACTGGTGAAACAACCGCCACCATTAATGCGAATCCAGCTGCCACCTCTACCTATAAAGTAGAAGTGACGGTTAATGGAAAAGTGTTTAAGAAAGAGGTGACAGTTACCGTAAATCAGGTGAATGCTCCTACGGGATTAGCCGCACCGGAAGTTTGTTTAGGTGCTAGCCTATCTAATTTAACGGTACAAGGATCCGAAATTAAATGGTACAGCGCTGCTACGGGTGGAAATCTATTAGCTGCCTCTACGCCAGTCGTACAAGGAACAACCTATTTTGCTTCTCAAAGCACGAATGGTTGTGAAAGTCCTACTCGTTTAAGTGTTTCACCTACGATTTACTCGAAGGCGACCATTAGTATGGTAGGTACTTCTTCGTTCTGCCAAGGAGAGACAAGAACGATTACAGCCAGTCCGGCAAGTGCTTATCTTTGGACGAATGGGGCAACGACTCAATCGATCACGGTATCAGAAAGCGGTCGTTACGCAGTCACACTTTCAAATGCGGCAGGTTGCAAAGCTACCTCAGATGCGCAATTGATTACTGTGTTAGCGAAGCCAGCGGCTACGATTACAGCAAGCGGTCCTACTACCTTTGTTAATGGAGGTAATGTACTTCTGACAGCAAGTCCAGGAGCTAGTTACCAATGGTCTACAGGGGCGACTACGCAAGGAATTGTGGCTTCTGCATCAGGTAGCTATGCAGTGAAAGTGACAAACTCATCTGGTTGCTTTACGAATTCAAGTCCGGTAGTGGTTCAATCGATCTTCTCATTGCCAGCTACGAACTTTAGAATAACAAGCACAGGTGAAACTTGCCAAACAAGTAATGATGGTAAAATCTCTTTATCAGCTACCTTGCCATTCAGCTACACGGCGACGTTGAAACAAGCAGATAAAGTGATTCGTAACCTGAACTTTACTTCAAAAGTAGACATGACAGGAATTCAAGCAGGTAACTATATGCTTTGCATAACGATCGCAGGTCAGCCTACCTACTCACAATGTTATGATGTAGTGGTGACAGAGCCAAAGGATCTAACCGTATTTGCTTCGGTTGCTCCAGGCGATAAACTAGTAGCCTTATCCTTAAGTGGAGCAACGAGCTACAAGGTTTTATTGAATGGTGATGCTTTAGAGACAAGCGCAAGTACCATAAACCTACCGTTAAAAGATGGTTTAAATAAAATTATGGTTCAGACTGACAAAGCGTGTCAAGGAGTATACAATAAAGAAATTTATGTAGGTTCTGCGATCATTGGTTATCCTAATCCATTCAAAGATAAATTAGTCCTTCAAATAGGAAAATCTGTCTCTCACAATGGAGCAATAACCATCTTAAATGCAGCAGGAACGAGTGTATACACGGGAACTTTTGAACCAAATGCAGAGACCATAACCTTAGAATTAGGTCAGTTACAAAATGGAGTTTATTTCCTACAGTTAGGGGATATCAATTATAAAATTATCAAACAATGAGAAAGTATATTTCCATCCTTTTAGTTGCGGGCGCGGTTTTTTCCTGTGTCATACCACCGGACTTATTGATCCCAGCTCCAGAGGCAGCTACCTTGCTCGCACCTACTACAAACGAGGTCTGCGCGGCGGGAACCGTATTATCTGATTCGATAACGCGTATTAAGTTCAGTTGGACAGCGGCAACTGATGCAGAAAGCTATGATATCACCATCAAAAACTTGCTCACAGGGACGAGTTTGACGCAAGGTGCTACGACGAATTCCATCGAAGTGGCAGTAAAACGAAACACGCCATTCTCGTGGTTTGTCACCTCTAAGACCACAAAGACGACGAAAACGACGGATAGTAATGTTTGGAAGTTTTATACGACCGGACCTGTCCAAATTTTCTACACCCCCTTCCCTGCTGAAGCGGTTAGCCCCACGATAGGACAGCAAATAACAGGGAATAAGGTGACTCTAAGTTGGAAAGGGGCAGACGTAGACAATGACATTTCAGCCTATGATGTGTACTTTGGAACAGATGCGAATCCTGCTATTATACAAACTAAATTACCAGCCACTACTACCTCTGTTGCGGATGTAACAGTAGTAGCAGGAACTAAATATTTCTGGAGAGTGGTGACGAAGGATGCTAAAGGCAATTCGTCGTCGTCTGAAATATTTCAGTTTACGGTAAAATAGGGTCCATTTTTTTGAGGTTTTTTAGTAATTTGTAGTCATAACAATCCTACATGCGCAAATTACTATTAAACCTCATTGAATTTTTGGGTTACAAAGTCACTAAATTCGACCGCAAGGCAGCGGGTCCTTACGCGGATATTCAAGACAAAGTTTTTTGGGAATTTTATCAAGCATGTCAACCCTATACGATGACATCGGTAGAACGCATGTTCGCGCTATATCAGGCGACGAATTATGTGATTGATCAAAAAATTTCGGGAGATTTCGTGGAATGTGGTGTTTGGCGAGGAGGTTCATCGCTGATGGTGGCACAAGTTTTAGCCCATCGTGGAGTGAGCGATCGCCACCTCTATTTATACGATACTTTTGAGGGAATGTCTGAACCTACGGTGGAGGATGTGGATTTTAGGGGCCAAAAAGCGGACCAAATGCTCGAGCAATCCCAGGACCAGAAGGAAACTTCCGTCTGGTGTTTGGCAAACTTAGACGACGTTAAATTAACGATGTCGAACAGCTCCTTTCCAGCAGCAAACATCCACTACGTGGAGGGAAAAGTGGAGGATACCATCCCCGTCACGGTACCCGCAGGTGCCATTGCTTTATTGCGTTTAGACACGGACTGGTACACGTCCACCAAACACGAATTAATTCATTTATATCCTTCTTTAAGCTCTAGCGGCGTATTAATCATCGACGATTATGGCCACTGGGAAGGCTGTCGCAAGGCAGTAGATGAATATTTTGTAGAGCAAAAGATCTCGATTTTATTACAGAGAATTGACTATACCGGCCGATTGGCCATCAAGAAATAATTTAATTTTGGAGGTGGCGCTCGTGAAGGGGAATGTCGAAATTAAAAGTTTATTGATAAAAATAAGAAAGTTCACGTTTTGTGAAGTTTTTTACCTAAGTTTGTGAAGGATTAGTGCTAGGTTTGTTTTTTACGAAAACACCTAACCACATGAAAGTCCATTTAATTAAAGAGAAGACAATCTATCTTTTTTCGATTAATCACACGAACTGCTATTTCCCCTTAGAAGATTGGGTAGATAAAATCAGAAACGCGGATTGGGAGAAACCGGAAGATATTTTATTTACCTTTCCCTCCTGCGACCTACTGGGCAATGGATCGAGCCGCGTGATTTTCAATATCAAAGGAAATCAATTTCGACTGATTGGTAAATACGGATTTGGCCTAAGTCAAGTCCACCTATTCATCTGCTGGATAGGAAGTCATGCAGACTACTCGAAGCTCTGCGCGAAAGGATTACAATACACTATTAGTAGCTACTAATTCCATGAAATACCGCGTTATTGACTCCGATACCTTATATGAAAACTACTGCGATGTCCTCGAAAAGCTCGTATTTAGTTCCCCTATCACGCCTGAAATTCAAGATGAAATTAACCTCTTGACTTTACTGATTGAGACTTACGATAAACAAAATAGTCACTTTCGAAACCTCGATCCAGTTCAGCTATTAAAATCTTTACTGGCAGAGCATAAAATGAAAGCAGCGGATTTAGCCCGTAAACTACAAGTCAGCGAAGGCTTGATTTCCGATATCTTGAAATACAAAAAAGGGATGTCGAAAAAGACCATCCGTGCCATTGCGGAACTATTTAAGATGCAGCAAGAGGCCTTTAACCGGCCTTACGCCGCAACCTCCACTAACGAACTCACCCAGTCCTGAAACAGCTCAGACTCGATCTGCACGGCCACAGCGGCATGCGTAGACCAATCTGGCCAGGTGGATTTTAGCTGGGAAATCATTTCGGCTAGATGCCCCTCCTCTTCCACGATAATAGATTTTACTTGGACTTTAGATTTTGTCTCGGTTAGGATTTTTTGGTAGATCGGGTACAACTCGTCCGCTCGTAATTCGATCGCATAGGTCACTAATAAATAGGCCGCCCACTTTATGTTATAACCAGACAGACCCAGGTTTTTCTTCGCATATTGACTGACACGCAGGTCTAATAGATCTAAATAGAAACGTGAAGACCGCGGGTTAATCAAGAACGAATCATCATAGGTCTCGAAGCCGGACGGAACTAATTTGCTGATCTGCTTTTTTAGGTAATAGGCGTGGCGGTGCTCTTCTGCGGCGTGTTTTAAGATGATCAGGCTGACCTCTTTTTTGTGCTCAAATTTAGAAATCTTGCGTGCACCAGAATTTTCCATAAAGGAAAGCGTATTCAAAAAACGGGCATGCGACTCAGGATTCGCGACAAGATGTGCGATTGTTTCGGTGGTATTCATGATGGACTTAGGCAAATAGTATAAACAAAGATAGGCAGTAGATAAAATTTTTCTATCTTTAAACTCTAACAAAAAATCATCGAATGAAAAAAATTCACTCCTATTGGCTGGGAGCTCTGTTCCTATTCATGAGCAGCTCTCTCTTCTCCCAAGTCACTTTCCCGTTAAATGACGTCGCAAGTCCTTCGAATGGCTATTATGCCTTCACGAACGCGACCATCGTGAAAGATGCAAAAACGACTTTGACTAAAGCGACTTTGGTCATTAAAAATGGCAAGATCGAATCGGTCGGAGCCGTGGTAGTCCCTAAGGATGCGGTTGTGATCGATTGCGGCGGAAAATATATTTATCCATCTTTCATTGATCTTTACAGCGATTACGGCATGAACCCCGTAGCACCAGGTGGTGGCGGTTTCCGCTCCCCTTCCCAAATGATTTCGAACACAAAAGGTCCTTATTCTTGGAATCAGGCGATCAAATCGGAAGTTTCGCACGCGAAATTATTCGAGGTAAATGATTCGAAAGCGAAAGAATTACGCAAGCTAGGCTTTGGCACCGTTTTAACACACCATATGGATGGAATCTCTCGTGGTGCGGGTGTTTTTGTGAGCTTGGCAAAGCAAAAGGAAAATTTGGTAGTCTTAAAAGAGAAGGCATCGGCGCATTATTCCTTTAATAAAGGATCCTCTTCTCAGGATTATCCAGGTTCATTGATGGGTTCGATTGCGTTATTACGCCAAAACTTCTTAGACGCTTCTTGGTACAAATCAAAGCCGGCGAAAGAGGGAACAAATTTATCTTTGGCGTCCTTCAATGAGATCCAAGGCCTTCCTCAAATCTTCGAAGTAACCGATAAATGGTCTGTATTACGTGCAGACAAAATCGGTGATGAGTTTGGTGTTCAATACATCATCAAAGCAAGCGGTAATGAATACCAGCGCATTGATGAAATGAAAGCATCGAATGCGAAATTTATTTTGCCTCTAGAATTCCCACAAGCGATGGATTTAGAAGATCCTACAGATGCGCGTTTTGTAAACGTATCAGATATGAAGCACTGGGAATTAGCTCCTACGAATCCAGCGAGTTTCGAGAAGGCAGGTCTCTCCTTTGCTTTAACGGCAAACGGTTTGAAAGACGTAAATAGCTTCATGCCAAACCTTCGCAAAGCCATTCAATATGGTTTAAGTGAGCAAAAAGCACTAGAGGCTTTAACTTCGACTCCAGCTACTATTTTAGGTGTTTCAGATATGGTAGGAAGTTTAGATGCAGGTAAATTAGCGAACTTCGTGATCACGAATGGTCCTATTTTCGCAGACAAAACGAGCATCATCGAAAACTGGGTACAAGGCGATGGCTATTCGATTGCGAAGGAGCAATGGAGCTCAATGGCTGGAAAATATGCCCTTAAGTTAGGAGCGAATTCTGCTACCTTAAGCATTTCTGGCGAGCCAGGAGGCTATAAAGTGCAGATTTTAGGAAAAGATACTACCTCTGTTGATTTCTCTCAAAAAGAATCTTTAATCAACCTGAGCTTCGCTTCGAAAGCAGACAAAGGCAAGCGCACCCGCTTAAGTGGTACGTTCGCAGATGCTGCCTTCACCGGAACAGGTCAATTAGCGAATGGGGAGTGGGTTTCTTGGAAAGCGACAGCCTCTGCTCCAGCCGATACTGCTTCGAAAAAGACAGCGAAGAAAGAAGATAAATTAGACTTAGGTTCTGTTATTTATCCATTCGCAGGATATGGTACCCCTAAACCAGCAGCAA
The DNA here is from genome assembly GCA_044338355.1 of Aquirufa sp. GTDB lineage: Bacteria > Bacteroidota > Bacteroidia > Cytophagales > Spirosomataceae > Aquirufa. Next base: position 392 of record JBIILT010000047.1, on the reverse strand, counting down.
GTGAAACCATCTTGATTAAGAATGCGACGGTTTGGACAAATGAGAAATCAGGTGTTTTAAAAAATAGCGATGTCTTATTAAAGAATGGTAAAATCGCGGCGATCGGTAAAGGATTGAAAGATCCTTCCGCACGCGTGATCGACGGAACGGGCAAACACGTGACAGCGGGTATCATCGACGAGCACTCACACATAGCAGGAACCGGCGGCATTAACGAATGTTCGCAATCCGTAACGGCAGAAGTGCGTATTCAAGATGTCATCGATCCAGATGACGTGGACATCTACCGTCAATTAAGTGGTGGTGTGACGTCTAGCCATATCTTACACGGTTCCTGTAATACGATTGGTGGCCAAACACAATTACTAAAATTGCGTTGGGGTGCTAATGCG
>JBIILT010000042.1:0-8788 GCA_044338355.1 Aquirufa sp. | reverse complement strand
TCCACAATCGCCTTGCACGGTACCTATGGCGACGACTGTGGAAGAATGCAAGGCGATTGTGGAGGCGAGCAAGCGGATGGGTAAGAAATACATGATGATGGAGACCGTAGTATATGCCCGCGAGTTCTTGTACATCAAAGAATTATATGAAAAAGGGGAGCTGGGCAAGATTCAATTTTTGAAAGCATCCCATCAACAAGATATGGACGGATGGCCAGATTATTGGCCAGGATTGCCTCCTATGCACTATGCGACTCACTGCGTAGGTCCGGTAGCGGGCTTATTACGTCTGGAGGCGGAGTATGTTTCTTGCTTCGGATCTGGAACGATTCGCGGGGAATTAATCCAACATTATAACTCGCCATTTGCGGTAGAATCAGCGCACATTAAGTTCCGTGATTCGGATTTAAGCGCAATGGTATACCGCTCTTTATTCGATGTGGCGCGTCAATACCGCGAGAGTTTTGAGGTCTATGGATCGAAAAAATCAGTGGAATGGCCATTAATCGAAGGCGAAGAATTAGTGGTGCATACCGCTAAAAAACCGGAGCCAGAGATTCCTTCTAAAGTTTCTACCCCTGATTTCGCCCATTATTTACCGGAAGAAATCCAACGCTTTACAACGAAAGGCGTGTATGACGAGGACGAAAATACTCACCTTTCCTTTACACAAGGCGGAGGCCACGGTGGTTCGCACCCTCACTTAGTAAACGAATTCTTACAAGCTTTGGCAGCAGATCGCGATCCATTCCCGAATGCACCGCAGTCCGCAAACTGGACTTCGGTGGGCATTTTAGCACACGAATCAGCGCTACAAGGTGGAAAAATTATTGAAATACCTAAATTCTAGACGATGCGTTTTCTCTTATTTGCTGCGGCACTCTTGTTTCAATTATCGGTTTCTGCCGCTCCTGGCAGACGTTTGGAATTATTATTTTTAGGCGATAAAGGCCACCACAAGCCTTTTGATAGATATCCAGCGCTTCAATCCGCGGTGGGAATCAAGGGGATGAACATCACCTACACGGAATCTTTGAAAGATTTGAATGAGGCCTATTTGAACAAATTCGATGCCTTGGTGATTTTTGCGAACCACGATTCGATCGCGGCACCGCAGGAGAAAGCCTTGTTAAACTATGTGGCTTCGGGTCACGGTTTAGTGGCGATTCACTGCGCGTCCTTTAACTTCCGTAATTCGAAAGAATTTGTGAAGATGGTGGGCGGGCAGTTTTGGCGTCATGGTATGGATTCGATCCGTGTGAAAAACGAGGCGAATACCTACGTGAAGATCAAGACGGTCGATGAGACCTATTTGCATAGCCAGTTGCAGCCGGATAACCAGATTTGGCAATCTAGAATTATAGGTCCAGAACAAGCGAAAGACAAACCGGGCGCGACTACTGAACCCTATACATGGACCAGAACCTATGGAAAAGGGAACGTATTCTATACGGCTTATGGTCATGACGAACGGACGTGGGAAACGGAAGGATTTCAGGATTTAGTGACACAAGGAATTTTGCACGCGGTAGGGGCAGAAAAAAGAGCCTTATTGACGGCATTAAATATTCCGGTGTTGAAATACCGCGAAGCAAAATTGCCGAATTATGAGAAGCGCGGAGGCGCTCAATTGCAGCAATTACCTTTAAGTCCAGAAGAATCGGTGAAGTTTATTCAAGTTCCTGTGGATTTCAATTTGCAGGTTTTTGCCTCAGAACCGAACGTAATGCACCCGATTGCCATGGCATGGGATGAGCGCGGACGTTTGTATGTTTTGGTCACCAAAGACTATCCAAACGAACGCAAAGAATCCGGCGGAAGCGACTATATCTTATTGTGCGAGGACACGGACAAGGATGGCAAGGCTGATAAGTTCACGAAATGGGCGGATGGCTTGAGCATTCCTACCGGGATGGTTTTCGCGAATGGCGGTTTGATCATTTCACAAGCACCGCACATGATCCTGTTAAAAGATACGAATGGCGATGATGTGGCGGATGAGAAGAAGATTTTATTCACGGGTTTTGGAACAGGTGATACACACGCTGGACCCTCGAATTTGCATTATGGATTCGATAACTGGATCTGGGGTTCTGTAGGTTATTCAGGTTATAAGGGCAAAGTGGGAGCGGATTCGCTTCAATTTGCGCAGGCATTCTTCCGCTTTAAGCCCGATGGTTCGAAGATGGAGCACATGACGACGACCTCGAATAATACCTGGGGTTTTGACTTCAATGAGGCAGGCGATGTGTTTGGTTCGACCGCGAATAACGCGCACGGCTGGTATATGGCCATTCCGCATCGCAATATTTGGCATGCGCCGATGACCTTAAATGGGTCTAAGAATACGGATACGCACAAAGACATGCGGACAATCACGAAGAAAGTGCGTCAGGTGGATGTTTTTGGTGGTTTTACCGCGGCGGCTGGACATAATTTCTATTCCGCTCGTTCCTTCCCAAAAGAATACTGGAATCAAATCGCCTTCGTTTCAGAGCCAACTGGTCACGTGATTCACCAAAATCGCCAAGTGCCGACGGGCTCCGATTTTAACGACAAAGAAGCCTTCAACTTCCTTGCGGGAGCTGACGAATGGGTTTCGCCGGTGTTCGCGCAAGTGGGTCCGGATGGGGCTGTTTGGGTAGCGGACTGGTATTCGTATATCATCCAGCACAATCCGACGCCGCAAGGATTTAAGAATGGTGGCGGAAATGCCTACGACACGGATTTACGCGATTTTACCCACGGTCGTATTTACCGCGTGGGTTATAATAAAGCACCAGAATATACCCCAGTTTCCTTGAAAACGCCAGCGGAATGTGTGGCGGCTTTAAGTAATTCGAACTTGTTCTGGCGTTTACAGGCGCAGCGTTTATTAGTGGAACGTGGAAATAAGGACGTGGTTCCGGCTCTTGTAGCTTTAATTAGTTCTGCCAAAACCGATGAAATCGGTCTCGCTCCCGGGGCTATTCATGCGTTACGTACTTTAGAAGGCTTGGGCGTTTTACCGATGGACGTTCTAGCCCGTGCAATGAAGCATTCTTCAGCCGCAGTGCGTAAGCAAGCGGTGCAGGTATTGCCTCGTACGGCAGCTTCGGCGAAATTGATTTTGGACCAAAAAATGCTCAACGACAAAGACTCTCTAGTTGTTTTAAATTCCATTTTAGCCTTAATCGAATCCCCGTCTTCACCAGCAATTGAAGCGGCGATGGCACGTAAAATCGCAGCTTCTCAAAAAACCACAGATCGCTGGATTCCAGATGCTTTAACAGCTTATGTAATGGCCGGTGGCCCTGCACGTCGTGCCGCATTCATCGCGAAGCAAGGTGCACAATCAAGTGCCGTGGTGGCAGAAAAATTAGCGAAAGAGGCAAAAAATCCATCAATAACTGGGACCGAATCAGGTCTTGATTTAGTCGTAGAAGAAGTCCAAATCAAAGGCGGTAACTTCCGTTTACGTGAAGGCGCTAGCTTCGTGATCCGTGTGAAGAACAGAGGTGATAAGGCTTTACCAAAAGGCACTCCGCTTCCTTTAACCGTCAAAATCGAAGGTATGGGTCGTCGTTCCGATTTGGAATCCTATACCTTCACGGACGGTGCCGCTCCAGGGGAAACCGTTTCCGTGGTGAAAAACAACAACGGTCCTTGGACAGGAAACTTAGGTTGGACAGCTGACGAGGCGGGTAACTATGTGATGGAAATTAACCTAGACACGAAAGCGGTTCTAGGCGAATCGAATCGCAACAACAATACGTTCAGACAACCGATTGTCGTTTCATTACCGGCTGATTTAGGTTCATACATCGTGGAAAAAACCTTCCGCGGTATGACCTCAGATGATTCCGCAAATAACATCGTCGCTTTATTACGTTCCATCAAACAAGTGGCTAGCCCTACTATGGGAGCTGCTTTAAAAGGTGCCTCTGCTACTTGGAATGCGAAGCGTGCAGCCGAATTGTCTGCTGATAATTTGGATTTCTTGAAAGGCTTAGGCAAGCAATTGCGTCCGCAAGATGTGGAGGCGTATGAGCGTTTAGCAGGTCTTTGGAAAGTAGAAATGCCTACAGCTGAAGTGAAGGGAGTAGTCGTGAAACGCACGATTTTGACCATCAAAGAAGCGATGAAATACAGCCCAGCTGAATTCTCAGTGCCTGCAGGTGCTACAGTCGAATTGATCTTCGAAAATGTCGATGCCATGCAACACAACTGGGTTTTAGGCGCTTTAGGAAGCCAAGAAAAAATCGGTTTGGCGGCTGATAAAATGATCACCGCAGCGGATGGCGCGGCAAAAAATTATATTCCTGCGATGCCAGAAGTGTTAGCGTATACTCCATTAGTGGAATCGGATGGCCGCGTGAAAGTGGTCTTCAAAGCTCCATCAGTTCCAGGCAATTATCCGTTCTTGTGTACGTTTCCGGGGCACTGGAGGATTATGAATGGCATTATGAAAGTTGAATAATGCTCCGCATTATTCAACTTTCATGAGAGTAGAGATTGTAGAGTAGAGATAAGAGATTGTAGAATATAGTCGGGGGATGTTTTTAAATATCTCTGCTCTTTACTCTATAATCTCTTATCTTTTTCTAAAGCACAAAGAACAAAGAAAAAAGTACAAAGTAGGTTGTTGCTCCGCAACGATTCATGAAATGTTTTGACTAAGTTCTAATGTTGAAAGCACAAAGAATAGAGCACAAAGAATAAAGTAGGTTGTTGCTTCGCAACGACTTTTGAAATGTATTTCAATTAAGCCTTAGGCATTAGAATTCAATCAATATCTATTCTTTGTGCTTTATTCTTTGTGCTTTATATTTAGCTTTGTTACATGAAATTCTCAATAAGCCACACGGATCCTAGCTCGAAAGCGCGCGCAGGGGAAATACAGACAGATCACGGGACGATTCAAACGCCCATTTTCATGCCTGTAGGCACTGCTGGAACCGTAAAAGGGGTGCATATTTCAGAATTAACAGACCCGATTAAAGCCCAAATCATTCTTGGAAACACCTATCACCTGTACCTGCGTCCGGGTTTAGAGGTGATCGAAAAGGCTGGCGGATTGCACAAATTCAATGGCTGGCAGGGACCTATTTTGACAGACTCGGGAGGGTATCAAGTGTATTCTTTGGCAGGAACCGGACGAAAAATTCAGGAAGAAGGAGTCAAATTCAAATCACATATCGACGGAAGTATTCACTACTTCACGCCGGAAGGGGTGATGGATATTCAGCGCACAATCGGGGCGGATATTATCATGGCTTTTGATGAATGTACGCCCTATCCATGTACCTACGAATATGCGCGCAAATCGATGGACATGACGCACCGCTGGCTAGATCGTTGTATCACACGTTTTGACGAAACTGATCCTAAATATGGTTATAATCAGACGCTATTCCCTATCGTTCAGGGAAGTGTTTATTCCGATCTACGGAAGGTGTCAGCGGAGTATATTGCCTCCAAAGGGGCTTTTGGTAATGCGATAGGCGGTTTATCCGTGGGAGAACCTGTAGAAGATATGTACGCGATGGCGGATGAGGTGACCGATATTTTGCCCAAAGACAAGCCCCGCTACCTCATGGGCGTAGGGACACCAGCGAATATTTTAGAGGGAATAGCCCTGGGTATTGATATGTTCGATTGCGTAATGCCTACTCGAAATGCGCGTAATGGGATGATTTTTACGACACAAGGAATTATCAATATCAAGAATAAGAAGTGGGAGTCTGACTTTTCTGTGGTTGATCCACATTTTGTGAACGATGTTCACGGTCAATATACGAAGTCCTATTTGCGCCATCTGGTTCGTTGTGAAGAGATGCTGGGTGCGATGATTGCGAGTGTGTGCAACCTTCGCTTCTATCTGTGGATGGTGGGTGAGGCTCGCAAGGAAATTCAAGCGGGGACGTTTACGTCTTGGAAAAACCGAATGATCCCGCAGTTTATGCATCGATTATAAATTATCAAGGAATAGGCAATACCTTACTTTCTTTGAACGAAGACAGGATCACCATCGTCGAAGTGGAGGCCACTTCTTCGATTTCATTGATTTTTTCGAGCATTAATTTCTGGTAAGTCGAAATATCTTTTGAAATAATTTTCAACATAAAATCGCCAGAACCCGTCACGTGATGGCACTCGATTACCTCTGGAATTTGGTTGATTTGTTTGACGAAAGACTCGGTCACTTGCTTCTTGTGTCCAGTTAATGTAACGGTCACAAACGTACTCACACCTAAGCCTACTTTTTCTCTATCCACCTGAGCGTGATAGCTTTGGATAATTCCTACCGTTTCTAGTTTCTTTACGCGTTCCAAAGTAGGTGCCGGCGAAAGACCGATTTCCTTAGATAATTGTGCGTTTGTGATCTTCGCATTCTGCTGAAGAATCTCTAATAATTTGTGATCAGTTTGGTCGAGTTTGTTGATGCTCATATTTTTTTCGAAAGCATAAATTTAGAGAATTATTTTACTAAAATTTTATTTCCACTTGCATAATTCAAAGGGAGGCCGTATTTTTGCATCCACAAAACGCGAAAGTAGCTCAGCTGGTAGAGCGCGACCTTGCCAAGGTCGAGGTCGCGGGTTCGAACCCCGTCTTTCGCTCAAAACGAAAAAGCACCATCGGTGCTTTTAGTTTTATCAGGACGCTTGGGTGGTGGAACTGGTAGACACGCGGGACTTAAAATCCCGTGAGCCGTAACGCTCGTGTGGGTTCGATTCCCATCCCAAGTACAATTCAAGCGTCTGAAAAAGCCTTCCCTCGGGGAGGCTTTTTTGTTTTCACCCTGCCCATATCAAAAGGGTACTAATTAAATTATTTTTTCTTACCTTAACACTAGCTAAATGTTCTAAATTTGATTCCTGCGATTTGTTTTTTGACTTTTCTTGGTTCCATCCTGCTTTTTTACTTTGCAGATAAGGTAAATCCGGCAAATCGCTATTTGGCTTGTCATTTCTTTTTGAATGCGCTGTTTGGCTTAAATAATTGGGCTATTCTTGTTTCAGATTCTGATTTCTTTCGAGCGATATTTTGGATTCATTATTTCCCCATTTATCTATTGAATGCCCCCTTTTTGTATTTTTATGTTAGAGCTGTTTTAACGGACAAAATCCGTATAAAGGGTATAGATTACCTCTTTTTCTTGCCATTTTTTATCGTATTACTTAATGTTTTACCCTATAGTTTTTCGTCCTGGCAGGATAAATTGAATTTTGCTCATCAAGTACATCTGCATTTTGAATATATACACCAGATTAATTTCCCTATTATTTCATTTACGGTATATTTTATTTGCAGAGCCGTCATTTCGCTTTTATTCATTTTCATGGCTGCTTTGATTGTTCGTAAATCGATTATAAAACGACTGTTTCGCACCTCTCAAACGATTATCATTTGGCTGATCATTTGTCTTGTTACGGCAGCCATGCTTAATTCCTCCATGATTTTCTTAACCATCAAATCACTTTTAAGCCATAATATGGTTTTAATGCCTGATGAACAAGGAAACGGTTTAGTCTTCGTTGCTACGCTTATGTCTGGCCTAACCATTTCTATCTTCTTTTTTCCTAAGATCTTATACGGTCTTAATTCATCCACCGGAGAGGTTACTTTAGCCACTGTTTTGGAATTAAATCAAACCATCTCTAGAACTTCAAAAAGTGCAGATATTTCCATGCAAAGACTGATACAAATCGATCAACTAGTGGAAAGTTACTTGCCTCGCAAGACTTACCTGATTCCGGGTTTTTCTCTGTCAGATTTAGTGAATGAATTGGATATCCCTTTGCACGTAATGTCTGTTTATTTTAATAATTACAAAGGTTTAACTTTCAAGACCTGGAAAAATCAACTTCGGATTTCAGAAGCAATTCAAATGATGCATACGGGTAAAGCCGAATTACATACGCTGGAAAGTGTAGGAGTAGCTTGTGGTTTTAAATCTCGATCTAATTTTATTCAAGCCTTTAAGGGGCAGACTGGTGAATCACCATCCGAGTATCTGAAGCGACTAGGATAGGCTAGATCGAATATTATCGTACCTTACAAATAACTACTTGTTCTAATAATTAAATCGTGCTTCCAGCCATTTGCCTTTTCGGTTTATTGGGTGCTTTTTTGCTCCTGAAATTTGCCGATAAGGTAAATAAAGCGAACCGTTTTTTAGCCTACCATTTTATACTTAATAGCGTATTTGGTTTTGCGCATTGGGCCTCTGTGGTTTCTGATTCAGCGCAACTTAGGGCCCTATTCGCCATTCATTATTTCCCTTTATATTTACTAAATACACCCTTTTTGTATTTTTATGTACGCGCGATTATTACGGATAGAGTTCGAATAAGCGTCCGGGATACGATTCATTTTATACCCTTTTTAATCGTTTTATTAAATATTATCCCCTATTCGATACAATCTTGGGGGGTTAAACTTAATTTTGTTGAAAGGCTACATCAGGATACGAGCCTGATTTACCAAGTATATTTTCCGTTAATTCCTTTCTCCTTTTATTTCATTTTCAGACCGGTTTTTTCCTTAATCTATGTTTTTTTAGGGGGCAAAATTTTGTGGAAAGCTATACAAGCTGGTAAAATGAAATCAGCTAAAGAGCTAGAAAACTGGATTGTAGTTAGCTTAGTCCTAGTTGCGGTTTTTAATCTCTCTTTGCTGATTATTAGCCTTGTGTCTCTGAATGTAAATGATGGTCATTTAGCGTTAGACTCGCAAGGTAGAGGCAGATCAGTGGCGACTTTTATTATGTCTGCTATGGTAGGGGCCATTTACTTTTTCCCTA
>JBIILT010000041.1:0-9099 GCA_044338355.1 Aquirufa sp. | reverse complement strand
TGCCTGGTTTATTATTCCATCCATGATGTTGAACGCCTATTTGTTTTTCCAAACAAAAAAATGGTCTGATCCTGAATTTAGACTAAGAATATTGGCATTCGTACTTCTATATATTGTGTTAGCAAGTACAGGAACAGAATCGCCTACCTTAGTTATGGCTTTCCCAGCAGTAGGTATATGGTTTGTTTTAGGGGAAAAAACCAAAGAACGCTGGGCGATGTTGATTTTTACTTTATTGATTTCAAGCTTTACGCCTACCGATCTATTCCCAGCCTATATAAGGAATGAATTTATCAATCCTTTAGCCCTGATGATATTGCCTTTATTCGGTGTATGGATCTGGCTAGCCTGGGATTTATTTAAAGAAAAACAACCTCGGTGATGATATCTTGTTGAGCAGACTTATTCAATAGCTCAATCATTTTCTGTTTTGCCATTAACAACTCTTTCTTTAAAGGGGCGGAATCGATCCCTAAAAAGAGTTTTTTATCCTTTATATAAACCTTAGTTGTCCTAGCAGCGATTGGTTTTCCCATAATTTCCTCCCAGTGTGCCACGATATAGGTCTCGTCGAATTTATTCTGCAACTTATAGACACGTAAAAGGGATTCGATTGCTTCTTTCAAGCTCATATTATCCTTGCTTCGGGTGGAAGCTCGAGGGCCTTTGGGATTGAAAGGTGAATCGATCATAGAGGGTATTTTAAGTTTCAAATTTAAGCCAATAATTAGGTTAAATCAGGAAATTCTCCGCACAATTTAATTTTTTTTTGATTTTTTTTTAATTTAATAATCCCAAAATAGTACTCTAATTCTTTCGATAAAATGAAGAAAATATCAGATTAGTACAATAGTCCTATTTCTGTGACCTGCTAGGAACCCTACAATGATTATTTAAAGGATGAAAATTATATTAGAATTCTATTACTTTTGCCTTTACTGAAAAGGAAAGCGAAAGTCAAAACTATGAAAACTACGATCGCCGCATTTTCTACAAGTTTTATTAAAAAATAATTCTTTACCCCCACCTTACCAAACTAATGAGTACACAACAACCAAAGCCAGCTGCTAAGCCAGCTGCAACCGAAAAAAAATCTGGCGGTATTTCTGCAGGTTTAATTCTAATTGTCCTATTCGCTATTGCGATTGCAATTTACACCCTTGTCATGGGAGATGGATCTCACTTTGAAGGAGGAACGAATGAAGGACACCCACTTCCAGGTGACTACTTTGGTGTAGTTTACAAAGGTGGAGTTATCGTGCCAGTTTTGATGACTTGTTTCTTAACTGCATTAACATTCTCAATTGAGCGTATGTTTACTATCGGTAAAGCAAAAGGAACTGGTGAAGTAAACGCATTCGTTCGTTCTATTCAATCTTCTTTAGACAAAGACGATGTAGATGGTGCTTTGAAAGCTTGTGATAAGCAAAAAGGATCTGTAGGTAATGTTACATTAGCTGCCATCAAAAAATACAAGGCTTTAACAACTGATAAAGGTCTTGATAAAGAGCAAAAATTAGCTGCATTGAGCAAAGAAGTGGAAGAAGCTACTTCATTAGAATTGCCAATGTTAGAGAAAAACTTAACAATCATCGCCACTTTAGCATCCGTATCAACTTTGATCGGTCTATTGGGAACGGTAATTGGTATGATTAAGGCCTTCGCGTCATTAGGTAACTCAGGTGGATCAACTGACTCATCAGCGTTAGCAAATGGTATCTCTGAAGCCCTAATCAACACAGCATTAGGTATCGGTACTTCAGCGATCTGTATCATTGCATACAACGTGTTTACAGCGAAAATTGATGAGTTAACTTACAGCATCGACGAAATCGGCTTAAGTGTTAACCAAAATTACGCTACGCATCACAATTAATATTTGAACCGATTTAGGGGCCTAGCCCTTTCATTCAATTTTATTCACAGTTCAAAAAATAATTGTTATGCCAAAAGTTAAAGCCAAAAGACAAAGTGTCTCACTCGACATGACAGCGATGTGTGATGTGGCTTTTCTTCTATTGACGTTCTTCATGTTAACCGCGAAGTTCCGTCCAGAAGAGGCAGTTACAATCACGCCACCATCCTCTATTTCAGAGAAACCTTTGAATACGAAAGATGGTATGCTAATGGTTAGTGTTTCACCAGAAGGTGGAGTTTATTTGGCAACTGATGATCAAATGGCAAGAGAGTTTATGTTAGAGCGTATGGCTAATCGCTATGGTGTCGCTATAACGGCTGAAATGAAGAAGAACTTTATGTCTTCTGAAATTGTAGGCTATCCTCTTGGAGCTATGCGTCAGGTGTTAAATATGAAACCTGCAGATGCTAAGAAGCTAAGTAAGGGAATTCCAATTGACTCATCTAATAACGAGCTTTCGTATTGGGTAGGTTATGCGAAATTGTCTAATCCAGAGTTGAAAGTTGCTATTAAAGGAGATCAAAATTCTAACTACAAAGTGTTTGCTGATATCATCGGTACTTTGCAGGCTCAGAATATCAATATCTTCCAATTAGTAACTGGACCGGAAAATAAACCGAAATAAATTTTCATTTTTAATTACGAAAAGAAATGGCAGAAATAGATAGCTCCGGTGGCGGGAAGAAAGGCGGAGGAAAGAAGCGCAGTAAGAAAATGTCGACCAAAATCGACATGACACCTATGGTGGACTTAGGCTTCCTTTTGATTACTTTCTTTATGTTAACTACAACGTTAGCAAAGCCCGTTACCATGCAATTAAACATGCCTGATAAAACGGATACAAAGGAAACATCACCCGTAAAATTATCGGAAACACTTACCGTGTGTCCAGATGAGAATAAGGTGTACTATTACCAAGGTATCCCTACTGAAGCAGGTACGGTAATGCAAGTTACTAACTATTCGGAAACAGGAATTCGCAAGGTTATCGCGGATCTGAAAGCGAAAGTGGGTAATAATTTTACTATCGTGATCAAGCCAACCAAAAATGCGAAGTATCGCAATATGATTGACATGCTTGATGAATGTGCGATTACTAATAACAAGCGTTATGCTTTGTTAGAAATCGATCCGGATACGGAAGCATTGATTAAACGATCAGGAAAATAAGCTTATTAAATTAATTTTAAATTAAACGAATATTATGTCACAAGTAATAAGCCAAGATGCTACTTTGGACGATATTATCTTCAAAAACAAAAACCGTGAATTCGGAGCTTTTGTTTTAAGGAAGACGTATCCTAAAGTAATGAAGCGGTCCGTATTACTAGGCTCTGCACTCTTTGTCGGTGCTCTTTTGTTAGCAGCTTTCTGGAAACAGTTAACTGCAGCAGCGGAAGATAAGACTGAGGTGACTGCTGAAGTAATGAAATTGGACAAGCCTGCTCCACCTAAAAAGGTTGAGTTGCCTCCACCGCCGCCACCGCCACCACCCAAGGAAATCCCTAAGGTGACAACGACGAAATTCTTACCTCCTGAAATCAAGCATGATGAGGAAGTAACGAAACCAGAACCTCCACCTGAAGAGGTAAGAGGAAATACAGCATCTGAAACTGTAAAGGGCGAAACGGAATCGTATGAGCCACCAGTTGATCCAGATGCGAAAGGAGCTGAGCCTGTTGAACCTCCTAAGCCTGCTGAAGATGAAATCTTCACGGCAGTAGAGCAACAAGCTGAATTCCCTGGAGGTCCGGGTGCATGGGGACGTTTCTTACAGAAAACGTTAAAATACCCATCTGCTGCTCAGCGTGCAAACGTAGGCGGTAGAGTATTCGTATCTTTCGTTGTAAATACGGACGGTTCTGTTCAAGACGTACAAGTTTTGAAAGGAGTTGGTTTCGGATGTGACGAGGAAGCTATTCGCGTAATCAAGTCTATGCCAAAATGGAATCCTGGCAAGCAGTCTGGACGCGCGGTTAGATCTCGTTTTACTCAACCGATCACGTTCGTTTTATCTGAATAAGATATAAACGCTTAACCATAGACAGACCTGCTGAATGTATTTTTAGCAGGTCTGTTTTTTTAAAGAAAATGAAAAGACCTGTTGCTATTTGGATTAATGTCGGATTTCGATTAACCGTTGCCTTCGCCTATTTTCTTTTAGGTATGTATGTGGCGTTTTTTTCGGAGTTTGATTTAGGTACTAGTTTTGGTGTACCAACCGTCGTTTTTTTTGGAATACTTTTTATGGTCTATGGACTGTTCCGAATTTGGAGAGCCTATACCTACTTTAACTCAACAGATGAGGATGATGAAGAATATCAGAAATATTAGTTTAGCTCTACTTATCGGGCTAAGTTTTTTCCAATGCTCCACTGATAAGAAGGAGACACCCACGGATTCAGCCACAGTAGGAGAAATTACCCTTGGTGTGGATGAGTCTTTTGAGCCGTTAATGAAGGCCGAGAAGACGGCATTTGAGGAGCAATATAAATACGCTAAAATTAAGTATAAGTTCAGTCCTGAGAATGAAATCATTGCGGATATGCTGAACGACAAGATACGCGGGGTGGTCGTAACTCGTGATTTGACGGCTAAAGAAAAAGAAATTTTTACGCGCAAGGCGGTCACCTACCGCAGCTTTAATATCGCGGCGGATGGTATCGCTCTCTTAGCGAATAAGTCCAATACAGATACACTTATTACCTTAGCTGATTTGAGGGATTTAATTGTAGGTACTTCATCAAAATATACGCTTGTAGTGGACAAAGCGAATTCGAGTAATTTGAAATTTTTGTTAGACAAATTAAAGATTTCGGGCTCGGAAAAATTACACGTTGTGGCAGCTGGGTCTAATCCAGAAGTCATCAAACAGGTGAAAAGTGATTCGCGATCGATTGGTATTGTAGGATCTAATTGGATTAGTGATGGGGATAATCCTACTTCGCTTGGTTTTATTAGATCTGTGAATGTGATGTCTGTAGCAGAAGGTAAAGGAATGCCTTATACGCAGCCTTTTGGCTATAACCTGGCCTTAAAAAAATACCCCTTACGTCGCGAAATCAAATATATTATAAAAGAGGCACATCAAGGGCTAGGAACAGGTTTCCTGAATTATGTATCTGGAGATCTAGGACAGCTCATTGTATTGAAGGCGGGATTAATTCCATTGACCCGGCCTATCACGATTCGTACCTATCAAATCAATCAATAGTGTATTTTTATTTTGTGTAAAGTAGGGAAAATAGAAGATTGTTTTTATTTTTGCTGTTCTTACGAATTTAAAATTAAGTGTATAAAATTGAACATTTCGGTGTTTGAAGCCTAGGATAAATATTGAAAGCTATTAAATAAATAATAAAATAATGAAAATGAAATCGTGGATATTGGCAGTAAGTTTATTGATCACCAATTTGGCAATGGGACAAACTATCGCAGAAGGATTACACTTAATCGATCGCGATCAACCCAGCAAAGCAAAGCAAGTTTTTGAAAGTTTAGTGACAGCATCTCCTACAGGAGAAAACTATTATTATTTAGGTTACTACTATTTATCTCGCAGAGATTGGGCAGGAGCTGAAGATGCTTTCAAGAAAGGCTTGGCAGCAGACCCTAAAAACTATTTGAATCAAGTAGGTTTAGCCTCTATTAAAGTAGGCCAAAATAAAGTCAATGAAGCGAAAGTAGATTTTGACCGTATTTTGACCGAAACAAAATATAAGAATGGTGATGTTCTTCACCGAATCGCTGAGGCGTATGCTATGTTCTATAAACTAGGACGTGACCCAGAGTTCAATGCAAACAATAACTATCCAGCTGAGTCTATTCGTTTGATTGACTTGATGTTAGAGAAAACGAAGAAGGGTCCTAATGCGGAACAAATGATCGTTCGCGGTGATGCTTTCTTAATTAAGAATGATGGTGGTAATGCCGTTTCTTCCTATGAGCAAGCGTTATTGCAAGATCCTAGAAATGTAAAGGCTAAAGTGAAGATTGGAACAGTATTCTTACGAGGTAAAAACTACCGGGAGACGCAAGCTCGTTACAAAGAGGCTATTGATTTGGATTCAAACTTCGCACCAGCTCACAAGCGTTATGGTGAGTATTTGATTGTAGGAAGCCAATACAAAAATGCATCTCGTTATTTTAGAAAGTATTTAGAGAAAGCGGAAGCTACTCCTGAAGTTACCTTAGAAACAGCTAAGTTGTTGTTCTTATCTCAAGATTATGAGGGTGCGATGAAATACACGGACGAGGCAGATAAGAAGGGCGTTAAGGATAATGACATTTTCCGTATGCGTGGTTATTCAAACGTAGAAATGAAGAACTACCAGCAAGGGATTGATAACCTAGAAGGTATGGTTCGTTCCGGTGTAAAACCGTATTACATGGATGATTTGTATTTTGGAAAAGGATACCAGGGTTTAGGTAAAGATTCTGTTGCTTTAAATTACCTGGAGCGTGCAGCACCTTTGGATACTAATAATAATGTTTACAATATTATACATGATATTCGCTACAAGCAAAAGCGTTACAATGATGCAGCCACGGCGGCTTTGAAAGGAATTGAGTGGAAACAGAAGAAAAATCAAGCGGTAGGTTCAGGCGATTATTTTAAAGCTGCGATGGATTATTACTTTGTGGCAGCATTTACACCTAAAGCAGATACCTTAAATCGTCCATTAATTGCAATGAAGTCTGATACGTTGTTTGCAAAGGCGATCTCTGTGAATGATAAATGGCCTCCATTCTACCTTAATCGTGCTCGTACGAATAACTTAATTGACTACACAGGTACGAAGTGGTTAGGAGTACCGTATTATGAGAAATTCTTAGAAATAGTGGCCAAGTTAAAAGAAGAAAAATCTACTGCATTTAAAGAGGATAAGAATCAATTATTTGAGGCCTATAAATTCTTAGGTGGATATCATTTAACCGTAACAAAAGATGAGGCTAAGGTGAAAGATTATTTTACTAAAGCTCAGGAGATCAAGTCGGATGATAAAGATATCAATGACTATTTGAATCCAGCAGCTCCAGCAGCCGCGGCTCCTAAAAAGTAAGTAAAAATTTATCATCGAAAAAAGCTGCTCATCGGGCGGCTTTTTTCATTTACAATACCATTATGTCATACGCAATTATTACAGGAGGAAGTAAAGGAATAGGCAAAGAGATTGCCTTACAATTAGCGGAGAGAGGGTATAATTTATTATTAGTCGCTCGTAATTCATACGAGCTTCAGCAGGTAAAAGAAGAGATTCAGAAAAAATATTCGCTGGAGGTTGATTACTTAGTGGCAGATTTAGCAGATCCAACAGCTGTTAATACGTTGTATGAATGGGTGTTAGCCAAGCAGATCGATCTTCGTATTTTAGTTAATAACGCTGGATATGGTTTAGTAGGGGAGTTTGAAAGTTATTCCTTCGAAGAAACTCAAAAAATGATGCAAGTCAATATGAATGCATTGGTGGAATCATGCTTTCGATTCTATCCGATGCTTTCTGGCAAAGGACAAGCCTATGTATTAAATATTGCTAGCTCAACGGCATATCAGGCGATTCCTTTGATGAGTGTTTACGCAGCCTCTAAAGTATTCGTCTTGAACTTCTCCCGTGGCTTGTTTCACGAATGGAAAGCCAAAGGAATTTGTGTTACAGCCGTTAGCCCTGGCGCCACAACGACGAATTTTAATGACCGAGCGAACTTACCAGCAAAAGCGAGTAAAGCGGCTGAGAAGATCACGATGACTCCTGAGATAGTGGCAAAAATGGCCGTGGATGGTATGTTTGCCAAAAAGCAAGAAGTGATAACGGGTTTCATAAACAAGTTTGGCGCTTTTCTAGCTTGGTTAGCTCCGAAAGCCCTTTCAGAGAAAATAGCTAAAGGAATTTACGAATAGTCTTTTCTTGACTAATTCCATCTGAGATTAGCTTTAGTATATAAGTTCCAGTGGGGAAACGGGATATATCCCAATTCAATACCCTACTGGAATTTTTTATTTCAGTAGCATCTAACAATCCCCCATTTAAATCAAATAAATAGAGTAGTGCATTCTCTGTATCATAAGCTATTTCAATACTAAGAATACCGCTGGATGGATTCGGATAGGCGGCAAATTCGTAATTAGCAGGGAGATCCACAAAATAGACATTTGAGTAGGGAGAATAGCAGGCAAGATTCTTGTGCATCCATTTTGCCCGAACATAGAATTCACGTCCTTCCGTGATCTTTCTAAAAGATAAGCTGTCAGTAGATCGCGTTTTGTCAATGAGCCATTCCGATATGCCAACTGAATGAGCCTTAATAAAATAGGCTCCCATTTTTTCTAGTTTAGGAGTCGGAGGATTAGGCCTTCTCTCTAGAATTGTTTTTTCTGAACGATAAAAGCAGCCATTTTCCTCTGAGACATTTTGATATTCACCTGCAGGCAATAATCCTTTAATGGTCTTGTCTTGGGAAAAAAGATGGCTGTCTTTCTCCCAGCCAACAAAGCGCACAGTTGAGTCAATTGAGAGGCTAAGCGTTACACTGTCCTCCTCACAAATGGGGCTAGTAAATGATTTATGAAGAAGCGAGCTAGGTTGCTTTAATAGTGGTAGATTCAACTGAATGGTGTCCGTCTGGCCATCGTTACAAAGGAAAGTGTAAATTCCCCCAGATAGGATGAAATCTGCGAGAGGGGATTCGTAGCGTTTGGACGAATTTAATCCAGAGGTTTTCAGCGGGCAGCCACCGATACGAATGCGGTAGTTGTTCATTAGGCAATTTGTTTCAGTGCGCGCGGTTAGATGGTGAATGATAGGGCCATTTCGTACATAATTTACCAGAGTCGTATCTTTTATGTTGCAGCCTAGTGAGTCTGTAATGGTTCTAAAAAGGAATCCATTGGTGATAAAAGGGCCAAAAAGATTTTTTGCTGTAGAGTTATAGGAGATTTTATAGGGTGGCGTTCCATTAAAGGTTTGGGCTTCAGGTAGATTTATGGTTCTTTCACCCGTTAACGAAATAGGTAAAAGGGCTAGGAGTTTCAGACGCGGTTTGATGCGAATGATAACGGGTATGCGGCCGCTTTCGCAGTCGTTGATTTTGACGGAAGCGAATCGAACTAGGATAGAATCTTTTTCGCTCGTATTATGAATCGCTTTCATGACTAATGCTGTTGCCGTACTCAAACTCGATTT